>CAJXJP010000006.1 GCA_913055215.1 uncultured Candidatus Altimarinota bacterium
GTTATCCAAGAACAATTAACTCTTATCTTAGAAAATCCGGATTCTACTATGATTGTTCTGAGAGAATTATCAAAGTTTTTTGAAAATGAACCAGGTAAAATGGAAATTTTTATTAAAGAATTAAGTAATATTCAATTAAAAGAATTACACAAAAAACAAACAAATATATTAGATGAAATTACTCAAAACCAGAACATATCATATGCTCAAACAGCTGATTTTCTTCTTAATGAAAAATGAGATATTGATTATAAAAAATTAGAAGATAATTTTAATACCTACATCTTAACTCTTCCAGAACAAAGAGTTTGAGATAAATTATGGGAAGATATTACTATAAATCAATATTTACAATTAAATGGCATTCCTGAAGATTTTAAAGTATTTCTAAATGGTTCATTCCATGCTCAATATATCAATGCTATAAAACAAAATTCAGATGTAATTGCAACCAATTTTACTGATCCTAATTTGTCAGATACTGAAGTTGAAGAAAAAACAAAAAAAATAATTCAAAATCACATCAAAAATCATAAATTTGTATCACTATCTGATATAGTAGAACAAATTGAAGAAGAAGAAAAAACAGCAATTATAGAAAATGAAGTAAACGAAAATAAAACAATAACAGAAAAAAATCATTGAGAAAATCAGTCTGATACTTTAGTAAAAAATAATATTCCTGAATCAGTAAATATTTTACAACAAGGTTCAAAATTCATACTTCAAGATACAGTTGTCGGAACTATCGAATTAGAAGAAAAAGAATATAATGCTATATCTGAAAATAAAGAAGGTTTTGAAAATCTTATTTCTTTTAGAGAAACTCTACAAGAATGTAATCTTGATTGATTATGGAACTTTAGATCAGATATATTCAAGTGTTTACAAGATATTGGATTTAATGCTTATGATGGAAACTATTTAAGTCCACATGAACTAAAAATATTTATTGCGACAGCTCTGAATAGTTTAAAAGACGAAATTCACACAACGATACCAAGCCTTGATGCTCCTCTTGGAAACTTTGTTGAACAAGTAAAAGTTATCAATAAAGTTGGTACTGAATTAGGATGAACTCAAGATTATGATTTATATTGAAATAGTTATATAACATCATTATTTAGGGAAAAATTTGCACCTATAAATGCTGGGAATATCCCATTTAAACATAATGCATTTAGAGAAGCAATTCATTCTTAAAACAAAAAAAAGAAACCTTACGGTTTCTTTTTTTTATGCGATATTTTCATCGTCTTCATCTGATTCTCTCACCATTGAAGCTCTCACTACTTTATCACCTGCTGATTTCATTTTTGTAAGAATAACTCATTGCGTTACTCTAGATGTTTTTCTAATTCATTTTAATGACATTCTAATTGTTTGTCATGCTTTTGAAATTAAAATGACATCTGAAATTTTTCTATCTTCATCTGAAAGCATTTTAGCAGAGATTAATTTCCCTGTTTTACTAGTAACAGCCATAGCTTTTACTCATGCTCATCATCTTTTTTGGTTTCTATATTCGTCAATTCCAGTTAATTTTCACATCCCGTTTTCTGTAACAATAAAGACAAATTCTTTATCATCTCATACGATTGCTACTTCTATAACTTCATCTTCTGATTTTAAATTGATACCTTTTACTCATGCTGCAGCTCTTCACATTGGACGAACATCAGTTTCATCAAATTGAATAGCTTTTCATTCTTTTGTAGCAATGAAAATGTTATCTTCCCCTCAAGTAGTTTTTACCCAAGAAAGCTCATCTCATTCTTTTACTCATGCTACTTTAAGACCATTTGCACGAATGTTTTTCACTTGAGACATTTCAAGTTTTTTTACAATACCATTCTTTGTTACAAAGAATAAGAATTCTTTTTCTTCTTTAGAAATATCAAGAATTGCTGCAATTTCTTCATCTTTTTGTAGAGAAAGTAAATTGATTATAGGTTGTCCTTTAGCTGTTCTAGATGTTTCTGGAATTTCATACGTAGGTAGTGTAAATACACGTCATTTTGTCGTAAAATATAACAGATCATTATGGTTTGAAGTTGGAACAATTAATTTGATTTCATCATTTTCTTTTGTCCCAGTTGATACACCTTTACCTCCTCTTCTTTGAGTTCTAAATGTATTTGCTTTTAATCTTTTTATGTAAGAATTTTTTGTAAGAACGACCATTACTTCTTCATTTGGAATAGTATCTTTTGGATTAAACTCTCCAACTTTCCCTGCATTTACTAATGTTCTTCTTTCATCACCAAATGTATTTTTAACGTAATCTAACTCTTCGTTAATAATAGCAATAACTCTTTCTGGTTTTTCAAGAATATCCTTTAAATCAGCAATAAGTAAGTGTTTTTCATTTAATTCATCTTCGATTTTTTTTCTTTCAAGCCCCGCTAATTTATTCAATCTCATTTCTAAAATTGCATCTGCTTGAATTTGTGAAAATGAAAAATCATTCATTAAATTAATTCTTGCTTCATCTTTTGTACTTGATGCTTTGATTAATTTTATAATTTCATCAATATGATCAAGTGCTTTTTTTAGTCCTTCTAGGATATGAGCTCTTGCTTCTGCAATTTTAAGTTCATATGAAGTTCTTCTTGTAACTACTTCTTTTCTATGAGTTATAAATTCTTGTAAAAATTCTTTTAGGTTGAATAATCTTGGTTGTCTCCCTCTTTCTCATAAACCAATCATATTATAACCAAAACTTGTTTGTAGAGGAGTTAACTTATAAAGAAGATTTAATATTTTTTTAGGAAATGCATCTTTTTTGATTTCGATGATCACTCTTACAGAATCTTTATTTGATTCATCTCTAATATCAGAAATACCAACTATTTTTTTATCTCTTACAAGATCAGCTATTTTTTCTACAAGAGATGCTTTATTTAATCCATAAGGAATTTCTGAAATATTAATAATATTTCTTCATTTTTTCCCTTCTTCAATATTAGCAACACCTCTTACAACTACTGAACCTCTTCATGTTGAATAAGCTTTTAATAATGCTTCTTTATCATAAACCATCCCTCCAGTTGGAAAATCTGGTCATTTGATATAATCCATTAGATTTTCAACTGTAACTTCATCAGTATTGTCTTGTTCTAATAAATATTGAACCGCATCAATTAATTCTGTAAGGTTGTGTGGTGGAATGTTTGTTGCCATACCTACTGCAATCCCCATAACACCATTCATTAATAGATTTGGTACACGTGTAGGTAAAACAGTTGGTTCTTGTTTTGTCGTATCAAAGTTATCTCTGAAATCAACAGTTTCTTTTTCTATATCGGCTAATAAAAATTCAGATAGTTTAGTCATTTTAGCTTCCGTATATCTATACGCAGCCGCACTATCACCATCCATTGACCCGAAATTCCCTTGTCAGTGAACAAGTGGATACCTCAGACTAAAATCTTGTGCCATACGTACCATTGCTTCATATACTGAACTATCACCATGAGGATGGTAGTTTCAAAGTACAGCCCCAACAACTGTAGCTGATTTTCTAAATTTAGCAGTTGATCTCAGACCTTGTTCATGCATTGAATAAAGTATTCTTCTGTGAACTGGTTTTAAACCATCACGTACATCAGGAAGTGCTCTTGAAACAATAACACTCATCGCATATTCTAAATAACAAGACTCCATTTCTTGTTTGATACTTCTATGTTCATCACCGGCATATACAATACCTGTATCTATTCCCATATCAGTTTGACCTGGTTCATTTTGTTCATCTAGTGAATCTTCAAGATTTGTTTGATTTTCAGACATAAAATTCTTATATAAGGCGATATAAAATACTATTTAAATATACGAATTTTCTCTTATTAATCAAGAAAAAATAGGTTTTTTAAGGGGATAATTTGCAAATATCTCAAATAATTTTAATATACATTCATTACATACTAGTAAAAATATATGAAAGCAGTCATTTTAGCAGCTGGAGAAGGATCAAGATTAAGACCTTTTACCAATACAATACCAAAACCTTTAATAAAAATTTATAATAAACCTATAATCGAACACAATTTAGAAAATATTTATAAATATGTTAGAGAAATTGAAATTATAGTAAAATATAAAGCTGAATTAATAGAAGAATATTTTTGAGATAATTATAAAAATATTCCAATTTCTTATAAAATTCAATGAGATGATAAATGAACAGGTGCTGCAATTAAGTGAGTTGAATCTGATATGGACGTAATTATTCTCAATGGTGATTCTATCTTTGATAAAGACGACTTAAAATCAATATTAGAGTATCCTGGATATGCTGCTTTAGTAAAAAAAGTAGATACTCCAGAAAAATATGGAATATTTGAAGTAAATCAAGATAATGTAATACAAAAGATTACAGAAAAACCACCTCTATTTATATGAGATTTAGCAAATTTATGAGTCTATAAACTTTCAAATAGAATATTTGATATGGTAGAGAAAATTGAACTTTCTGATAGATGAGAATATGAAATAACAGATGCATTAAATGAATTTGCAGATGTATTTCCATTTAAAGCAATAGTAGTACAATGAAAATTTATAGATGTTTGATACCCTTGGGACATATTAACCTCAAACGTCTACTATTTAGATAAGCTCTCAGAAAGCAGAATTGACTGAGTAATAGAAGACTGAGTAACAATTAAATGAAATGTTATTCTAGAAGAATGAGCGATTTTAAAACAGTGAACATATATTGAAGGAAATGTCTATATTTGAAAAGATTCACAAATTGGTCCAAATACCTATATCAGATGAAATACAGTTATTTGAAAAGAGTGTAAAATTTGAAATGCAGTTGAAGTTAAGAATTCAAGTATTTGAGATAATACAAATATTGCCCATTTAAGTTATATAGGTGATTCTATCTTATGAAACCATGTAAATATAGGTTGATGATTCATAACAGCCAATTTAAGACATGATAAAGCAAATATAAAATCTCTTATCAAATGAGAATTAGTCGAAACATGATTAAGAAAACTATGAGCGATAATTTGAGATAATGCAAAAACATGAGTGCATTCATCTATTATGCCATGAAGAGTAATTAAAAATGATGCTATGATTTTACCATCATCAATAGTGAAATAAAAAAGAATGAGATAAAATCATTCTTTTTTTATGCAAAAAAAATAAGAGAAATCTAAAATAGATTTCTCTTATAATTATACGATAGAAACGTAAGTATCTCTATACACTCTTCCATCAAATCTTCTTCTTTTCTTTTCGAAGAATTTAACAGTACCTTCTTGAGTTGCAAAGATTGTAAAATCTCTACCCATTTGAGTTCCTTCAGCTGGCCAATATTTGTTACCTTTTTGTCTAACAACGATTGAACCTGAAATAGCTTTTTGACCTCCAAATAGTTTTACACCCAATCTTTTGGCATTACTATCTCTACCATTATTAGTAGATCATTGAGCTTTCTTATGAGCCATTATTGATTAATTAGCAAGTAAAAGTTATTAAATGTTTATTATTTTCTTCTAGCAAATCTAGCAAATGCTCTATTCGCTTCAGCCATTTTGTAAACATCAAGTTTTTTCTTATAAGCATTCCCTGTTTCGTTAGCAGCTTCGATTAATTCGTTTGCTAGGAATTTAGAGAAAGCAGCACCTTTTTTAGATCTAGCTGAATCTATGATCCATTTAGAAGCTAAGAAAAGTTGTCTTTTAGGATTAACTTCTTGAGGAACTTGATAAATAGATCCTCCAACTCTTTTTGGTCTAACTTCAATTCTTGGCATAATGTTTTCTAATGCTTTATCAAAGATAGCTCTTGGATTTTTTTGACCTTTTGCTTTAATTTCAGCAAAAGTTTCGTCTAATAATTTGATTGCTAATGATTTTTTACCATCAAGCATAATGTAGTTAACGAATTTGTTTAACATCTTTTCTTAATTATACAATTATAAATAATAATAAATTTATGTTTAGATTTCAGTAATTGTAAACTTACTCCATAAAAATATTAATAAAGACTATTTTGGTTTTTTAGCACCGTAAAGTGATCTACCTTGTTTTCTGTTTTGAACACCTTCACAGTCTAGAACACCTCTTACAACGTGGTATCTAACCCCTGGTAAATCTTTTACTCTCCCACCTCTGATTGCAACAACCGAGTGTTCTTGTAAATTATGACCTTCCCCACCGATATAAGCGTTAACTTCGTATCCGTTAGTAAGTCTAACTCTAGCAACTTTTCTTAATGCAGAGTTTGGTTTTTTAGGTGTCATTGTAGTAACTTTAACACATACACCTCTTTTTTGTGGACATCCACCTGGCATTTCTACCATTTTTTTTCTAATAGAATTCTTAATCACTTGTAATGCTGGAGATTTACTCTTAACATTAGGTGTTTTTCTATTTCTTTTTACTAATTGATTAATAGTAGGCATTAATTCAAATTTAAAAGATTAAATTATTGTACACTATTATGTGTAATACTTTTTTAAATCGATAGGATTATAAGAAGAAATATCCTTAAGTCAAAATACTGTTTTTTAGCTATATCAAAGAGTTAACCTTGATACAACTAAAAAATAAATAATTGAGGAATTTCTTCAAATAAATTGAACTATCTTTTTGACCATTGAATAGCTTTTCTGGCCTTGTGTAACCCTGGTTTTTTTCTTTCAACTTTTCTTGCATCTCTAGTTAATAACCCAGCAGCTTTTAAAACTGTTCTAAGTGATTCGTCTTTTGATACTAAAGCTCTAGATAAACCATGTCTCATTGCTTCAGCTTGAGCTGAAACTCCAGAACCAGCGATAGTGATTTCGAAATGAACTTTATCTTTAAGTTTAGATAATTTGATAGGAGCATAGATCGTATCAAATAAGTCGTCTCTTGTTACATATTCTGTAATAGATTGACCATTCACTTTGTCTTCACCTTTTCCGTCAAATAATTTTACTTGAGCAGAAGCTGTTTTTCTTTTTCCGAGTGAGTAAATATATTTATTAGCCATAAATAATTATTATTTTATAAGTTCAGGTTTTTGAGCAGTATATGTATGCTCTTCTCCAGTAAATAATTTCAATC
The DNA here is from genome assembly GCA_913055215.1 of uncultured Candidatus Altimarinota bacterium. GTDB lineage: Bacteria > Patescibacteriota > Gracilibacteria > BD1-5 > UBA6164 > CAJXJP01. Next base: position 7,071 of record CAJXJP010000006.1, read on the forward strand.
TAGAAATCATTCCTTTTCTTAATTTATTTTTAGGTAGCATTCCACTTACAGCAAATTCTAGTGCTTTATGTGGTTTTTTAGCTAAAAGTGTTTCAAGTGAAACTGATTTAAGACCTCCAAGGTACCCAGTATGTCTGTGGTACATTTTATCAGTCATTTTTTTACCAGTAACTTTGAATTTATCACAGTTGATAACGATAACGTTATCACCATTATCTAAATGAGGAACGTATGATACTTTATTTTTCCCTTTAAGAATAACAGCAATTTGAGTTGCCATTCTCCCCAAAGTTTGACCTTGAGCATCAATTACATACCATTTTCTATCTCCACCGTCGATTTGTTTAGGTGTAAAAGTTTTCATGTGTAATTTTTACCTTAATATTTAAACTAATTCTAGTAATACTAATTTTGCGTTATCACCATCTCTGTGTTTAATAGCAGTCATTCTAGTAAACCCAGAAGTTTTTTCTCCTTTATATTTTGGAGCTACATTGTTGAATAATTCAAGAGATGCTTCTTTTGTGAATAAAACAGACATAACTTGTCTAATTGCATTCATTTCATCTTTTGTATTAACAACGTTGATAAGTTTATCAATCATAGGAACAATCAGTTTTGCTTTTTTTTCAGTTGTTTTGATTGATTTATGGATAAAAAATGAAGTAACTAAATTTCTTTCCATAGCTTTTCTATGTTGAAAACTTTTGTTATTAAATTTTAAATGTTTTCTAACTCTATGTCTCATTGTTATGAATTTAACGAATAATTATTTTATCTATTAGTCATCTCCTAGCAATTTTAATCCTCTTTCAGCTAGAGAAGCTCTGATTTCAGTCATTGCTTTTTTCCCAAAACCTTTAATAGAAGATAGTTTAGTTTCTGTACATTTCGTTAATTGCTCAATAGAAAGAATATTTCCGTTGATTAATGCGTTAAGTGTACGTGGAGACAGTCCCATAATTTCAATTGGAGTATAGGTTTCTTTTTCTAATTCTTCTTGAACTTCTTCTTTTTCTTTACTAATTAGATCTTTTACATTTGAAATGAATTGTCATTCAACTTGTAAAGATTCTTCATTAAAGATTGAGAAGTAAGAAGTTAACATGTTAGATGAAAATTTTAATGCTTCAACAGGAGAAATTGCTCCATTAGTGATAACTTCCATTTCTAGAGAATCTAGATTTGTAATATCACCGAATCTTGCGTTTTCAATGTTGTATTTAACATTAACAACTGGAGAGAAGTTTGTATCAACTAGTAATACTTCTACGTCTTCTTCTCTTTGTTTAAGTTCATCTACCGTTAGATATCCTACACCTTTTTCTACTCTAATATCAATATTTAATTCCAGCCCATCTTTGTCAATTTCAGTTATGTAAAGATCTTTATTTAAGATTTCTACTCCAGCAGGAGTTTGGATATCTGCTGCTGTAACTTTACCAGCAGTTGATTTTGAAAGTTTTAACCATTCAATACCAACATCTGGTTTATCTAAAACTAAGTCTTTCAGGTTTAAGATAATATCAACGACACTATCTTTAATTCCTGGAAGAGTTGAGTATTCATGACTCACTCCAGCTACTTTAACACCAGTAATTTTAGTTCCTGGTATTGTAGAAAGAAGGATTCTTCTTAAAGAATTTCAAAGCGTAACTCCGTATCCTTTTGGAAGTGGTCATACTACAAATGAAGATACATTTTCACTTGTATCATTTTGAGTTATTTTAGGTACTCAAATCGTATTATGAATGATGTGCATGCGTAATTGATTAAAAAAATAACAATTTATTATTTTGAATAGAACTCTACAATTTTTTGAATATCAATAATTTGTTCAAAATCTTCTTTAGTAGGAAGAGCTTTAACAGTAATTGTAAGTTTTTTAGCATCAACATCAAGCCATTTACAAGCTGAAACTTTACCTTTATTAGCTTTAGAAAGTTCTTCAAATTCTTCAATAAGTGATTTATATAAAGGACTTTCTTTCATTTTATCTCTTAAAGCGATAACATCACCGACTTTAACTGAGATAGATGGAACATCAACTTTTACTCCGTTCACTGTAAAGTGAGCATGTGAAGCAAATTGTCTTGATTGAATTCTAGTTCTAGCAAAGTTACCTCTATAGATAACGTTATCTAGTCTTAATTCTAGAAGTTTTAACATTTTTTCTCATGTTGTTCCTTCAGCTCATGATTTTTGAGCTTTAGCGAAGTACCCAGCAAATTGTTTTTCAGAAAGACCAAACATTCTTTTAGCCATTTGTTTCTTTCTAAGTTGAGTACCGTATTCACTTGTTTTTCTACTTCTTAGAGGTGCTCTGTTTGATTTATTTAAATCATATTTTTCAGTTCCAAACAGGTTCACTCCCTCTCTTCTACAAAGTTTTTTCTTTGGTCAAGTATACCTCATAGTTAAATTTAAAATTTAATATTTAAAGTTTATATTTGGAAGAAATATATAATAACTAATTATTATAATTTTCTTACTTTCTTTTTTCTACACCCGTTGTGTGGAATTGGAGTAATATCGTAGATAGCTTTTAGTTCAACTCCTCCTGAAAGTAGTCCTCTAATTGCTTGTTCTCTACCGATACCAATACCTTTAACGTAAACATCTACTGATTCAATAGAATGAAGTGTTTTAGCTTTTCCAATAGCTTGTTCCGCAGTTACTTGAGCTGCGTAAGGTGTAGATTCTCTTGCACCTTTGAAACCAGCACTACCACCTGTTGCCCATGTAAGTACATTACCTTTTTCATCAGTAATACTAACAATAGTATTATTGAATGATGCTTTAATGTGAGCTTGTCCATGAGGAACAATAGTTCTAGTTTTTTTACTCTTTTTTACAGTTTTAGCCATAATCTAAATTATAGTATAATTAAAAGTATAATTCTCCACTAAGGAGACCCTATTATTTCTTTTTTCCTGCGATTGCAGTAGATTTACCTTTTCTAGTTCTTGCGTTTGTTTTAGTGCTTTGCCCTCTTACAGGAAGTCTTTTTCTATGTCTTTGACCTCTGTAACAGTTAATTTCTTGTAATCTTTTAATATTACCTGCAACTAACCTTCTCAGGTCACCTTCAACAACCATTTCTTTAACTACGTCTCTGATAATATCTAGTTCTTCTTCAGATAAAGTTTCAATTCTTCTTGTTTTTTCAATTGATACTTTTTCTAAAATTTGATTTGCAGTAGTTCTACCAACTCCGTAAATATATGTCAAAGCAATTTCAACATGTTTACCTTTAGGTAGATTTACTCAAGCAATTCTTGCCATAGTAATTGTGTTAAATATATAAATAAAAGTTTGGGTTATTACCCTTGTCTTTGTTTATGTTTAGGTTCACTACAGATCACTCTAAGAACCCCCTTTCTCTTAACAACTTTACAGTTGTTACAGATTTTTTTAACCGATGCTCTTACTTTCATAGTAAAACGATTATTACACCGAAAAAAAAATTCGGCAAAAATAAATTATTTTTTCCTAAAGACAATTCTTCCTTTTGTTAAGTCATAAGGACTTAATTCTACTAGAACATTGTCTCATTCAATGAGTTTAATATAGTTATTTTTCATTTTCCCACTCAAGTATCCTTGAATAATTCCTCATCAAAACTCTTCTGGTAATTGAACATCAAAAACCAGACCAGGTAAGGATTTTACTATAGTACCCTCTACCTCTATTTTATCTTGCTTGTTTGACATAAAAGGTCAATTAAGATTAGAAAGTGACAGTAGTCTATATATAATTCAGAAAAATGCAAACTTTTTTTCTAATTAAAAAGACTACTATATCAACTCTTCTTTAACAAAGGGATTACATTGAAACATTTGTTATTTTATTGTCAACAACTCTCTCTTCAATTATATTTTTAATCTTTTCCAAGAGAATTGGGTGGTCTTTTATTAATTCTTTTAAAGAAAATGACATAATAGCTAGTAACTCACAAGAATCCTTAGCCTCAGCTGTAGCCATTCTTATATTATCCCCTCCGAACAAAGCCATTTCACCGAGTATTTCTTCAGCGACCACTTTTCATAAACGTACCTTATCTCATTCTGATCAAGTATAAATATTCATAGTACCACTTACTAAAATATACATAACACTTGCATCTTCTCATTCTTTAAAAAGAATTTCTCATGATTCTAAGTGTCTTTTTTGGCAAAAAAGAGATAATTCATTTTTTTCTTTTTCAGATAAAGTTTCCAATAATTTAATTCAAGATAAAACTGACATATGTAATTATTTATAATAATAAAATCTAAAAAAAAGAGACAACCGGATTTAACCAATTGTCTGTTTTTTTTATTTTTGAATTTCAACTTTGTATAATTCTAATTCATCTCCTTGTTCAACGACAGTATTTCATTCATAACGAATACCACATTCAATAGGTCATTCTAAATCTTTTACTTCAAGTGTACCTTGTTTTAATGATGCAATCACTCAAGTACCAATCATTTTATTTTTACGAATAACTCTGATTTTAGCTTTATTTTCAATAGTTTCATCTGCTTTAATTTTCAGCCCAAGAATCATAAATTCTTTAGAAGTATAAAATATACCTCATACTTTAGCTCTCCCTAATGAAATTTCCACTTCTTTAGGATCTAGCATTCATGTAACTATTTTTTCAACTCTTTCAGTAATATGGTAAATAATATCACTATGAATATATTCAACTCCTGCAGAATCAATTAAACTTTTAGCGTTTGACAGAACATCAACACTAAACCCAATTAATAAAGCTTCTGAACCTTGGCTCATTAGAATATCTCATTCTGTAATACTCCCAACCCCTTGATGAATAACTGAAACAGTTGTTTCTTCAGTTGATAATTTAAGAAGTGATCATTTGATTGCTTCTAAAGCACCATTTGTATCAGCTTTTAAAACTATTTTTAATTGTTTTAAATTACCTGCTTTAATTTTAGACATTAGAAGATCTAAACCTGAAGCACTTTTTAATTTATTTCTAGCAATTATTTCTTTAAATTGAATTGCTTTTTGTTTTGCTAATTCAGGTGTTTTTACAACTTGTAAAATATCACCTCATTCAACAACCTTATCTAACCCAGCAATTAATACTGGTTGTGAAGGTCCTGCATTTTTAATATTTCTAGAAAAATGATCTTTTAAGATTTTAACCTTACCGAAAGTATCTTGACAGACAATATTATCTCATTTAGCTAATTGTCCTGCATTCATTAGAATTGTAGCAACAGGTCCTAGTTTTTGATCAAGATGTGATTCTAAAACAGTAGCAACCCCAGCTCTATCAGGATTAGCTTTTAATTCTTGCATTTCAGCAACAAGAAGAATGATTTCAAGTATATCATCGATACCAAACCCAGTATGAGCTGAAACTGGAACCATAGGAGTATCTCCACCCCAATCTTCAGGAACTAAACCATGTTCAGATAATTGTCCTTTTACATGATCTGGATTTGCACCTTCTTTATCCATTTTATTAATAGCAACAACTACAGGAATTCCTGCTTCTTTCGCATGATTGATTGATTCAATAGTTTGTGGTTTTACTCATTCATCAGCAGCTACTACTAAAATAGCAATATCTGTTGATTTAGCACCTCTGGCTCTCATTATAGTAAAGGCTTCATGTCCTGGAGTATCTAAGAATGTGATTTTTTGATCTCATTGTTCTACTTGATACGCACCAATACTTTGAGTAATCCCCCCAGCTTCACCGGCAGTTACTTTAGCATTTCTGATATAGTCTAATAATGAAGTTTTCCCATGGTCAACATGACCCATGATACTAATAACAGGCGAACGCGAAACTAAGTTTTCAGCATTATCCTCAGCTAGTAAAGCCGCTAAATTCCCCTCCATTACATCTTCTACACTTGCTCCTGCAGATTTATCTCTTTCTACCTTAATATCAAATGCTTCTGCAACAATACAAGCAGTTTCAAAATCAATTTTTGAATTGATGTTAACCATCATTCCATTTTTCATAAATTCCGCAATAAGTCTTGGGAATACTACACCAAATTTTTCTGATAGTTCTTTTAAAGATACGAAATCTTGTAAAACAATAGTTTCACCTTTACGTTCTACTAAGTTTTGTTTAATATCTTCTACTTTCTTTTCTTCCTTTTTTCTCTTGTTTAGATTATTTCCTCTTGCGAATGAAGAATCTGTATCAGCTCCGTAACTTACTCTCCCTCTTGTTTTTTTATGAGCAAATTGATTTGGTCTTGGTTTTTTCGCTTTATTCTGATTATCTGATGCTTTTGTAGGTTTTTTATCTGGAGTAGAATAAACTTTTGCTGGTTTATTTGTTTTATTATCACCCTCAGTTTTATTAAATCTAGGATTTGTTCCTGATCATTGCCCTGGTTTTCTTTCTCCGTTTTGAGTAGAACCTGGTTTGTTATATCTATTATTTGATGGTCTACTTGTAGATGGTCTATTTGAAGTAGATCTATTATTAGATCATGAAGTTTTATCTTGGTTGTTATTTCATTCAGTATTGAATTTTCTAATTGGTTTAGAAGAAGGTTTTACTACAGAAATATTTTGAATAATTCCTTTTTGTTTAACTTCCTTTTTTTCAGATGCTAAAATAGGCTTTTTATAAGCCTTAGGTTTATTCGTTTGTGGTTTTTCAGTACTAGTTTTTGCAGTTTGTACTGGTTTTGGTTTTTTAATTACCACTTTTCTTTTTGCTTTTACAGCTGGTTTTTTATCCCCTTTATTATCATCTGATTCCGGTTTCCCTGAAATATTTGAATAATAATCATCTACTATGTTTTTTTCTGCCATTAATAATTAGTTTACTGAATAAATAACGAAAATATTTGCATAAATATATAATTTTTTTGAAAAATGTCAAAAAGAATTAAAAAACTTGTCAAAGCTACTTTTTTTATTAAATTGATTATAAATTTTAGATTCTAATCACTGGAAAATGCTTGATACAGTAAAAAATATTACACAAGAGTTTTTTGAAAAAATGAGTGTTGATTTTTCTAATCTAGAAGTAATAGAAGAACAAGAAAATATTTTTCTTATAAAAATAAAAACTGAAGAATCTGGTCTACTTATATGACCACATTGAAAAAATCTTGATGCTATTCAAAGTATTCTAAAAAACATTCTCTCAAGACAAATTGATGCCAATATCCGTGTGCATATGGAAATTAATGATTACCAAGCATCTAAAGATCAACGTTTATTTGGTTTTGTACAATCTAAAATAAATTACGTTAAAAAAACTGGGCAAGATTTTAAACTTCCTTATTATGGAGGATATGAAAGAAAGAAAATTCACTCATATGTAGCCGAACTAAATGATTCTACTATTTTCACAAAAAGTATTGGTGAATGAAATCAAAGAAGATTATATCTTTGTAAGAAAGAAGCAAAACTTACAATTGACATTGATGGTGATGATATATAATATCTTCAAGAAAATAATATAGATTTTTGCTATATTATTTTTTTATATAAAAATTCTCAAAATTATGAAAAACACAAAAATGCATAAAATAATTTCAACTCTTATTATACTTTTTGTTCTTATGTGAACCTTAAGTGCCTTTTACTATATCAACGGTAAAAATTACAACAAAAGAATTGAAGCAAAAATGACATACGTTAATCACCCTGAACTTCTTCCTGAAACGGATTACGTAAAGTATACAACTTTTGGTTTTAAAAATCTGAAAGCAGATTTATATTGGCTCGAAGCAATTCAATATATTTGATGAAATGCTATATCTTCAGATTATAAAAAGTATTTATTTAAAATGTTAGATAATATTACTGAATTAAATCCTGAATTTGAAAAACCATATTATATAGGACTTCTTCTCCTTCCAAGTTACAACGAACGTTATGAAAAACTTTCAAAAGAAGAAATTAGAGAAAATATAATTCAATGAGAAATTCTATGACTAAAATGAGTTGAAGCGTATTGTGATAAAGACAAAATGGATTTAATCCTAAATCAAGACGATCTCTCAAAAATTGCCAGTGATGCAAAATATAGAAATCCATGTAAAAGTTATACTATTCCTTTCTACTTAGCATACTTGTACTATTATTATAAATTTGAACCTGAAACTGCAGCAAAATATTACAAAATTGCCAGTGCAAATGACGATGCTCCAGGCTGAGCAACAACGATGGCAGCAATTATGCAAGGAAAAGGATGAAATAGAGAAAAATCATTTTTTATGTTTTTAAATATAGCGAAATATACAGAGCCTGATAATCAAGTATGTACAGCGTATGCAAATCAATTAGAATTACTTGGTGCTGATATATATTTAAAAAAATCAATTCCTCTTGATCAAAACGTTATTAAACAAGTTGAATTGACAAGAAATGCAAATCTATGAATGTTTGATGAAAAAATGGAAGAAGAAATTCTATCAGATACAAAATGTATGAATTATGTAAATAAATCTATTAGAGAATTAAATCTGAGTTATATAGAATCAGCAGAAGAAAAATATTTTAAAGATACACAATCTCATTCAAGTAATGCGAGTGAACTTTACAAAAAATGATATCTAAAGTTTCTTCCAACTGATTTTCAACAATATGAAGATCACTGAATTATTTATGAATTCAACAAAGATACACAAAATTATGACTACATAATGTGAAATTATGATGAATATTAAAAACCGAGATAATTCTCGGTTTTTTTTGCAGAAAAATAAACTATTGATATTTTTAAAAAACTATATATAATCGGGCGCGTTTTATTTAACTTATTAATTTTTTCTATGAAAATTGAAAAGAATTTATTACCAAAATCAATTGTTGAATTGGTGATCGAAGAAGATGCAAAAAATATTGCAAAAAGCAGAAAAGAAGCAATGGCTTATTTAGAAAAAAATGCTGATATCAAAGGGTTCAGAAAAGGTGCGAAAATTCCTGAATCAGTATTAGTGAGACAATATGGTGAAGAATATATCAACAAACTTACTGTTGAATTCGGTATCGATTCTCTTTACAGAAGAGCACTTTCTCAAGAAAAAGTCCTTCCAGTTGCACAAGCTGAAATTAAAGAAGTTATGAATGAATCTCCTCTAAAAATTAGAGTTCACATCGAAGTATACCCAAATGTAGAAATCGATGCGAAATATAAAGATATCAAATTAACAAAAGAAAAAATTAGCGCTTCTGCTGCTGAGGTAAAAGAAGCTCTAGATAGTATTCAAACTAAATTCACGAAATTTGAAGAAATTACTGACAAAAGATCTAAAGTAAAAATGGGTGACAAAGTTACTATTGATACTGAAGGTTATGAAGAAGGTAAACTTCTTGAAAACACTACTATGCAAAACTACCCTATCGTACTTGGTTCAAACATTCTTGTTCCTGGTTTCGAAGAACAAATGGTTGGTGCAAAATTAGAAGATGAATTAGAATTAGATGTTGCTTTCCCAGATGATTATCATAATGATGAATTCAAAGGAAAACAAACTAAATTTAAAGTAAAAATCAATAAATTTGAAAGAGCTGTTAAACCAGAATTTACTGAAGAATTTATCGAACAACTAAGAGGTCAAAAATTAGATCTTGAAGGTTTCAAAAAATTAATTAAATCTGAAATTACTGAAACTAAAGAAGCAAATGCTAGAATGGAAGAAGAATCTCAATTAATTGATGAATTACTAAAAGTTACTACTCTTGAATTAGGAGAAAAACTATTAGAAAGAAAAATTGAACAAGTATTTGAAGAAATTAAACAAAATCTTGGGCAACAAAACGTTAAAATGGCTGACTACCTAGAAAGCTTAAAATTATCAGAAGAAGATTACAAAGAAAAACACGTAAAAGAATCTGCAGAAAAAAGATTAAACGGTGAAGTAATTCTTCATAAATTAGCAGAAATGGAAAAAACTGAAGTTTCAGAAAAAGAAATGAATTCTGAAATTGAAACTATTCTTGCAAAATTTGGTTCTGAAGATGTATTATCTAGACTAAAAGAACTTTATGTTCCTGGTACAAAATACTACAACGAACTTCAAGAAAGAATGAAATATAGAAAACTTATTGATTCTTTCTTCACAACTAAATAATAAATAAAAAAATATTGAGATAATTTATCTCAATATTTTTTTATTTGCCAATAATTATATTTTATGTACAATTCACAACGCACTTGAAAAACAAAGGGGAAAATAAGTGAACAAAATAATATTTACTGCTTGCTGTATAATTTTACTAAGTGGATGTGTTGCCCAACCAAGGTCAATTATTCCACCAGTGGATTGCAAAATCCCTGTAGCTACAACTGCAGTAAAAAAATATCGACAGTTCCTAGAACTAAATAATCCACGAGAAGCTCGTAGATTATACGAGAATCAATGCGAACTCGATGAAAAACAAAGCTGCGCTCCAGTATACGTGGATGCAGTTGAGCGATATGCTCATTCTAAAATGAGCTTGCAGTCGTTACTAGAGTTAAAAAGAATTCAAGTACGCGACTGCAGCAAGTAATAAAAATAAAAACGGCTACTTAGCCGTTTTTTTGTTTTTTTCTGATTTATTTGATTCTTTTTCTATATCCTTTTTTTCTTCTTGTTTTGTTCAACAATATGGACAATTTACCCAATTTGTTGATAAAATTTTATCACATTTTATACAATTTTCTACAAGTTTTGTTGTACAATGAGGACAAAATTGGAAATCATGACTTACTGGTAATTCACAACTTGGACATTGTTTTTTTGTTCATAATTTTGAAGTTTTTTCTTCTACAATTCAAGAAAATGTATCTAAGTTATCTTCAATTTCATCATAATATTTTTCAAATAATGTTTTTCCTGGACGAACAAAAAGATATAAAAATATTCCTAATGGTGTTCCAAGTAAAATTATCAAAATACAAAATATTTGCAATAATACACTGGTTGTTCTATTTCAAATATCACGAATCACCCATATAAATGTTGCGATCCAAATAATGAAAAAGTATATAATGAAAAACTTTACCATCATTTCGATCGTAATATTTTCATAAAAATTAATGAGAAACGGACTAATATCCGTATTTAATATTTTTTGTAAAAAATCCATTTTTATTGTAGGTTATCAAATTTCCATTTTTCAATTTTCCCATGATCTCAACTTCTCAGTATTTCAGGTACCTCTAATCATCTAAATGTAGCTGGACGAGTATAAACAGGATATTCTTTTTTTCTATCAAGCTTTTCTGAAAAGCTTTCCTCTTCTAAAGATATTTTGTTTCAAAGCACTCACGGAAGATGACGAACCAGTGAATCTATAAATACCATAGCTGATAATTCTCCACTCGATAATACATATTCTCAAATAGATATTTCATGCGTCACATACAAATCTCTAATTCTCTGATCTACTCATTCATAGTGCCCACAGAGAATAATAATGTCTTCTTCAAATTCCTCAACATATTTTTCAACTTTTTCTTGTTGAAGTAATTCTCAAGCTGGAGTTAAATAAATAATTGGTACTTTTTTTCAAATTTTTTCTAAAACAAAATCAATTGCTTTTGCCGTTGGTTCGGGAGAAATTACTTGTCCATGCATTCCATAGGCCTTATCATCAATATGTTTAAATTTTTTATCAGAAAAATCATTCAACTTATAAAAATGAACCTGAAATAGATTATTTTTTTGAGCATTTCATAAGATACTCGACGAAAAATACGAGTCGAATGCCTCTGGAAAAATGCTAATAATGTGAATATTCATATTATTTAATTATCGATAAAACTTCATGTAATACATCTTCTGGACTTTGTGTTGCATCAATAATATGATGACATAATTCTTGTGCTTTTTTTGATTCAACAATACTTGACGCAATTCTATTTTTTAAATATTCTCAAGTGATTCTATCTCCTCTCGTTTCCAATCTATCTTGTAAGATACTACTTGGAATATCTAAAAATATAGTGGTATAGTTTCCTGTAAATTCTGGTTTTTCTAATAAGAGTTTTTCGAATCCGTTCATATCTAGTTCTTTCATTACAACTTTTCATTGTTCGATACCATTTTCAATAACATCTTCAAACTTAGTTCCATAGTAATCTGAGTTATGAACAACTGCATATTCCAAAAATTCACCTGCTTCAATCGCATCAATAAATGAATCTTTTGAAATGAAATATGAATCTACTCAATGAGTTTCATTATCTCTTGCTGGGCGTGATTTGTACGATAATGGAATATGGAGATTTAAATTTTGATTTTTTATATTATCAATAAGCGTTCATTTTCCCGCTCAACTCACTCACATAATAAAATAAATATGTCCTTTCATAATATCTCTTAAAAATTATTTTCCCTAAGATTACACAAAAAAGTGAAATTTGCAATTTGTTCTTTTGTTCTTAAAATTTTTTTATAACTAGTTTTTTACATATTTTTATGAAACAATTTTTCAAAAATTATCTCTCAACAATGAGTTTTGTTGGAATATGATATTTTTATTATTCTCAAGTAGAGTATTTTAATAATTTCTTTCTCAAAACTCTGACTTTTCAGTTTAATCATTTTCAAATAGAAACAATTCATGTTTTTGATTTCATCGTATTTTTATATGCTATTTTATTAATTCCATTTTATTATTTTCATAATAATGATTCTAAAGCGTTCATTATTTATAAATTTTTTAAAAATAAATATACAAATACTCAATATAAGATTTCTAAAATTGAAAAAAATGCATTGCTCGCCTGGTGTGTGAAATTATTTTTTGCCCCACTAATGATATTATTTTTAACTGACTCGATTGTTACTATTACAAATAATTTGTTTTTTGCCTACAATGATAGACTTTTATTTGGATACAATTTTTTAGAATATTTTAACAAGCATATTTTCTGGTGATGTTTTGCTATTATCTTATGAATTGATGTATTGTTTTTCACTCTTGGATACTTACTTGAATCTCCTCGTTTAAAAAATACTATTAAATCAGTTGAGCCAACAGCATTAGGTTGGTGAGTAGTTTTAATTTGTTACCCTCCATTCAATTCTTGATTAACAAATTTTATTGGTTGGTATTCTACCAATTTTCCTCAATTTCAATCTATATATGCTCATTTGTTTTTTAACAGTTCCATATTATTACTCATGTGATTTTATAGTTACGCTTCGTTTAGTTTATGATTAAAAGCAAGTAATTTAACCAATCGTGGTATTGTAACTACATGAGCATACAAATACATGAGACATCCAGCATATTTTTGTAAAAATATGACGTGGTGGATCTGAGCTTTTCCTTTATTAATCTGAAACATACAACGCGCTGACATGATTAATACTATTATTGTATTAATCAGCATGATTGCCTGGAGTAGTATCTATTATATGAGAGCAATTACTGAGGAAAAGCATTTATCTCAAGATTCTGATTATATACAATATAAAAAAGATGTTCCATATAGATTTATTCCTAAAGTTTGGTAATAAAAAATAAAAAAAGAGATGTGAACATCTCTTTTTTTTTATTTTGCAATTTTTTGAGCAGCTAAGTAATCTCAAATAAATTTACCGATTAACGGAGCTGGTTTATACAGAACATTTGAAGTATAATCAACGACTGTTCAAACATCTAGTAGTCCATCCGAATTTGCTTTTACATATACTCTCTTTGATGCTAATGGTACTATATTACCATAAGCAGATCATTCTATACGTAATTGTTTCAAGGTATTTCCTCAGAATGCTTGAAATTTTCATCAAGATAATCATTTTTTCAAAGTAACGAATGTTCCTTCTAATTTAGAAACAGCATCATCGATATTAATATTTCCTCCTTTTACAACAAATGCAATATTAGCATTTCAAATATTGATATTTGAGTAAATATTTAAATTTCAGTTTTCTATAATATAGGTTCTTGATTCTGGAATACTTGAAAATAAATCTGAATTTACTTCTAAATTTTTATTTTTCAGAATAAAAACATTTGGTAAACCATTATATTTTTGAAAATGGTCTAATGTTGTAACAGTTGCTATTGCACTTCAAACTGTATCAATTTTTCAATTTAAATCATTTGAATATTCACCCCCTTCGTCTTGTAGTTTCGTAATAGTTGAAGTTTCAGAAACTTTTCTAGAATGACTTGAATAATCTCAGCTAGAAATTCATGCTCAAATAAAATTTTGATTTTTATTTGCATCAAGCCCATAAGTTGATGATGCAATTTTACTTAAGTTAGATAAGTTAGAACTTGCTTGAAGCATATTTGTACCACCACCAATAGTGGCAATTGTAGGCTTTGCTACTCTTACTTCTAAGTCAGTTGCAAAGTGAGCAGTTGGATATAATGTTCCTTTATGACGTAGAGTTGTAATAAGTTTAGTATCTCCAAATGAATCACTTCATGGTACTCCAGTAACTTTTCAAACATAATCAGGATAACTATCAAATCTAAGTGTGTCTCCTGGTTTTAAAACCGTATCAAAAGATTTACATACTTCTGGATTTCAAACTAATGAACTATTTGAAGATTGTTTTACAACGCAAATTTCATCAAATACTAATTCTGATTTCCCTGTATTTTTAACAAAAGGTTTTTCGAGTGTATGGGCTATATATGGATTCATACTATCTCAAATAACTACCGTATCCTTTGGTCAAAATTTCAAACTTCCATCCGCTGGAATAGAGTGTGTATCATATTTACATGTAGTTGAAGAACAATACGATGGGAAAACTCCATCTGATCACATTTCACATTCTTCATTTCTATCTCTTTGAACTATTTTATCTCCACAATAAGCTGTTGCTCATCCAGATGATGAACTTGATCATCCACCACTACTCGATGAAGATCATCCTCATGATGAACTTGATCATCCACCACTACTTGATGAAGATCATCCTCATGATGAACTTGAACTTGATCCCCCACCACTACTTGATGAAGATCATCCTCATGATGAACTTGAACTTGATCATCCACTACTACTTGACGAAGATCATCCTCATGATGAACTTGATGATGTAGTTCAGTTATCTTCCGTACATGTATTTGTACAACCATTTGTTCCCCAACCAATTTTTAATGGATCTGCAAAATCACATTGTTCCGTTCCATTTTTAATTGCATCTCAACATACTGGATTCCCTCATCCATTATTATCAGCTTTACACGAATTTGTACAACCGTTTGTTCCCCAACCTGCTTTTGAAGGATCTGCAGAATCACATTGTTCTGCTCAGTTTTTTACTCCATCTCCACAATATTGCAGTTCAATGTTTAAACATTCATTTCCATGTTTTCTAAAATCTCCTAGATAAACATTATTGAAACTTTTTCTTGTTGATGTTCAATTTGTCCATTGAGCTTTATTTCTACGTATAAAGTCATAATTTTGACTTCATCCTTCATAAATTTTATAATTTCAGATATTAAAAACAAATTGTAGAGTTCTTTTGTTTTTATCAACTGGTTTATTGAAAGTACAAGATGCTGCAATAGCAATTTGTTTTTCTTTAGATGCTGGAGTAAAATCACTCCATTTTAACCATGATGCAGCATTATTACATCCTGATATTAATCCAGAATTAGATTGCCATAGTTTTACATCAGTATGCAAATTAGATATAGCTCTTTCTTCTCCTGCCCAATATTGATCATATACGTTTTCAATACGTTTATCTCCTTCTATATAGAGTGTCGCATTTTTTACAAATCATGGACAATAAGATTCCTTTGAGGAAACATCGCTATAGTTTACTGCTCATACTGTTTGAGTAACAGAAAGTAGTAGCGTAACTAAGAATACGTAATATGTTTTTTTCATAATAAAATATATTATTGAATATTTAATTTATTCCTTTAATTATAATGACTTGCCTATGTTTGTCAATATAGTACTTATCCATTCTAATTATACACTATATTTTCTGAAAATAAAAATAATAAAAAGAGAGAAGTTGATTTTCTCTCTTATTTAGCAATTTTTAATGAATCAATATAGTCTCAAATAAATTGTCACACTAGAGGTGAAGGCTTAAATAAGCTATTTGAATTATAATTAATTACAATTCAAACATCTAATTGTTTATTGTTGTTTACTTTTAAATAAACCCTATTTGAAGCTAATTTTTCTAAATTTCCATATACTGCTCATTGAATATGTAGTTTATTCTTAGTTGAACTTATTTCAGCTAAGTATTTTCATCACATATTATTTTTAGGGATTGCAATAAATGTTCCATTCAAATGTTGTACATTATTTTTGATCATTATATTTCATCATTTTACTACAAATGCGATATTTCATTTATCGTAAAGAATATCTGATTTTATAATAAGATTTCCACTTTCTACTATAAAAGTTTTTGAGCCATTCAATCATACAAAGGCATCTGAATCTAGGATAACTGACTTATTTTTAATTATATGTATATTTTCTAATCAATTATATTTTTTAAAATCACTAAATCAATAACTACTCATAATTACTCATTCAGATTCATTTATTTTTGTATTTAAAGAATCATTATAACTTCATCCTTCATTTTTTAAATCGCTAATAATATTATTATCTTTTGATTCTTTAGAATATGTGGAATAATTTCATTCTGAAACAAGAGGACCTATAAAGTTGTTATTTGAGTTTTTATTTGCTCAAAATTTTAAATCTACAATATCATTCATATTAGATAAACGACTGCTCGATTGCAATAGGCTTGTTCCTCATCATATAGTTGAAACTGCTGGCTTTGCAACTCTAACTATCATGCTTTGTGCAAATCAAGCATTATTATAAAACACTCCTTTATGTTTAATACTTGTTATAATTTCGGTATCTTGATAGGATACATTATTTGAAATCCAGGAAGTATTTCATATTAAGGCTGGTACTTTTGAAAAATAAATTTTACCACTATATTTTGGAATAACTTTATTTAAAATCTCACATTGTTGTCTCGCTCATTGTAACGATGGGTTATTATGTTTCTTATAAATACATAATTTTTCGATATATAAGTCAGAACCTCCTGTATTTTGAATATATGGATGATTATATCCGTACAAAATAAAAGGGTTTGAATCTTTTCCAATTATGAAATTTTTATTTGGTCAAAATTTTAAATCTCATTCTCACGGTATAGAAAATTCTTTATATTTACATGTACTTTCCGAACAGTATTTAGGGAATTTTCCATCTGAAGAAATTTCACACTCTTCTTGAACTTCTCTTTGAATGATTCAATCTCAACAAATTGCTACGTTAGGAGATTCAGCACCTCCTGCTCAGTCTACATCATCTGTATTTCATCATGTATTAATTGTTTTACATTGATTACTACATCAGTTTTTTCACCATCATGCTTTGTTGTCATCTTTGTAATCGCATTGTTCAGTTCAATTTTTTATTCCATCTCAACAAGAATCATTGCTTACTCATCCTCAACTTCAATTATCTGCTATACATGATTCTGTACATCAGTTTTTTCACCATCATGTTTTATTATCATCTTTGAAATCACATTGTTCAGTTCAATTTTTTATTCCATCTCAACAGTATTGTAATTCAATATTCAAGCATTCGTTTCAGTGTTTACGAAAATCTGATAAATAAACATTTTTAAATGATTTTTCCTTATATGTTCAATTGCTCCAATCTTCCATATTTCTTCTTTTGAAATCAAAATTTTCTCCTCATCCAGGTAATATTTTGTAATTTCAAATATTAAAAACAAATTGTAAGTTTCTTTTATTTTTATTTTTAGGTTTGTTAAAAGTACACTGTGCAGTAATAGCAATTTGTTTTTCTTTTGAAGCAGGAGTAAAATCACTTAATTTTATCCATGCCGATGAATTATTACAATTTGAAACAAGATTGTTATCAGATTGCCACAATCTTACATCCGTTTGTAAATAGGAAATAGCTCTTTCTTCTCATGCCCAATAGGCATCCCATACATTTTCGACACGAATATCTCAATCAATATACAGACTTGCGCTTTTTTGAAATCATGAACAACTAGTTTCTTTTGTATTTAAATTCGAAAAATTTATAGCACTAACTGTACTAATATTTCAAATAAAAAATAGAAAACTTAATAAATAAATTATACTTTTAGTAAAATTCATATATTTATTATTAATAATTATTATGTATATATTATATGAATATTGAACATAAAAAAAAGAAGAAATAAATTTCTTCTTTTTTTATTAAAATTCTGAGTTAGTTTCAGGATTTGTAGTTTCAATAGTAGGTCATCCAATTCACATATCTTCTGGTTGGCTTGCGTAGAAATAGATTCATGCAAAAATAATTCCCAATAGAAGTAATGATGAAATTGTAATAATAATAATATTTTTTTTCATATTCTATAATTTTTTACTAAATAGTATCTGTTGTCCCTGTATCATCTGGTGTTTCACCTCCACCAACACCTGGTTCAGATCCATCATCTGGTCCTCCACCAACACCTGGTTCAGATCCATCTTCAGCTTCATTATTTTTATTTGATTCTTTTTCACCAGCATATGTTACACCAAACTTAACAGCTTGATATGATGGTTGATATACTGGAATTAATTTTGAACTATCATATGCGTTAGTTGCAACATTTTCTAATCCCATTGGTACAATTCTATCATCAAACCCATCAGGATCTTTATAGAAATGTAATGATACCGTTCCATCTTTTAATCCTTGTAATAGAAGTGTTTTTGCTTCTTCTAAAATAGGTAAATCTTTAACTGTATTTGTAAATGCTTCAATTTTAGCTTGATCACTTATTTCTACTAATAAAGGTTTTCCATCTACAGCAAGCATTTGTAGATTTCCATATAATGCTTCTACTCCTTTTACAGATTTGTTACTTCCTTCTACAGCTAAAGTAGCCGATGCATCAAAAGCCATCCCAGAAATAGTTACTTCTCAAATATTTCCTTTTTCAGATGATAATGCTTCGTAATAAGATTTTGCTTCTTGCGTAGCATCAAAACCAAATAACTCATTAAATCATTTTCTTCTTTTTTGATCGATAGAGATTAATTTATCTGTTTCAGAATTCCATTTATCCATATCCCCATTATTATAATCTCCTGATTTTTTAATTTGTTGAATAACTGAAGATAAAATAAGCCATTGCATTTTTGTATCTCCATTTTGTTCTGCATATGAAATCAATTCTGGAAGATCTGATTCTCTTAATGCTTTCGTATTTTGTGAAATTCTTCTTAATCATTCCCATTTTTCAGAACCAGTTGAAGTCGGTGATAGTAATTGTAACGCTCCTTTATTATAACGAGTTTTAAATGAGATAGCTTCATCAACATTTGATAACATAGTAGAAACTTTATCATCTTCTACATTAAGTACGTCAATTTCTTTATTTTGCATTTCATACATTGATTTTTGCCCAGATGTATTTACTTCATTATACCAATCCGTTGAAATATGTTCTCCATGAACTCAAACAGCAGGTAAAGGAAGGAAACCATGTGCAAATATTACCCCAATACTAAGACCAATAGCTTTTGTCCCTTCAGCATTAGCATATAACATAGCTTCATAATTTCTTAAAGCTCATTCTTTCATTTTCGCTATTGCAAATTCTGTATTACCAGAAGATGTTAATAATGATTCTAAAGAATTAAACATTAGTCTGTTATATGCTGTATCATCAATTTCTAATGATTCGAATGTTTGACCATTTTGAATTCCTTCAAACAGCCCATCTAGCATAGAAGACATTGAATTTTTCATTCTTTCTATACCTGTAGAAGTTTCTTCAGACACTGATGAAAAATCAATTCAGATAGCTGACATAGTAGAAAACGCCCCTCAAATAGTTACATCAACACCTGTTGACATTTCTTCAGAAAAAATTTCTTTTAGGTTATCGGCTCCATGTTCATGAACTCTACCAGATGCAGAAACATAAGGAATAAAGTTAATTGCTCATAAATCAGCTCTTACTCTTCCATTTTCATTTTGGTAAACATTTTTTGAAATACCAATACCTGGAACTCCACCAATTACACCAAATTGTAATGAATCAACAATATTATTTGTAACTTCTTGAACATCAAAAGCAACACCAGCACCTGGATTAGCTCATAAAGCAAGACCAACAGCTTGTAATTTTACTTTATCGAAAAGCCCTTCATCTAAATCTTTTAGTTCAGACATTTTTGGATGTTTTACAATTTCGTGTGTTACTGCTTCCAAAAATTGTAAGTGATCTGAATATGCTTCAGGATTTTGTACTAAATATCCTGGATTAATTGGGAAATCTTGTGCTAAAATTGTACCAATATTTTCTTTAAATTGTCTTCTTGCTCCAAAATAATTTTCAGAGAATTGTTTATTAAAATCTTGAATACCGTTAGCGTATCCTAGATTTTTTAATAGATTATCAAATTCAGTATCATTTGTTACAATTGAAAGCATATCTCTTTCTTTTGTATAAAAATGGATATCTTCATCAATTACACCATTTGTATCATAATCTAGTACAATTTTAATTTTATCTTGTGATGATAATTCAGGAATAATTTTTTGTGTTTCATACACACCGTTAATAGTTCCAATTACTCCAAGTGCTTCGATATAACCTAGACGTCCATCAGTAATATACCCAGCTTTTTCTAGTAAAGGGATTGCGTCAGAATAGTTTCTATAAATTAACCAATCTTCATATTCAAATGTTCTTAAATCATTAGTTCATAATGCTGATTTAATATCTGAAGTTAATGAAGCTAAATTAGATTCTAATAATACATTTGTTAGCGAATTTTTGTTTACTGAAGACATAATATCAGCTTTTGATAGTTTATCTACTCCTATGTTTAAAAATTCTTCTTTTCATCATTTTACCGTTTGTTCTTTTGTTGAGTAATCTTCAGCTATAACTTTTTCTTCAACTACAACTGATTTAATTTTTGTAGTTTCATTTCTTACTTCTGCTGTAATTTTTGGTTCATTATTTTTTCTTGATTCAGATTTAGTTCTGATTTCTGAAGATACAAGTTTAGAAAGTTCTGCTCTTGTGTTTGCATCAAATACTCCATTTTCTCTAATATTGAGTGATTTTTGAATTTTTGACACAGCCTCAGCCATTTTTCTTCCATAACTTCCATCAATACCATCAGGGTATTTTTCACTTCCAAAGCTAATATCATGGATTCCAAGTCATACAATAATTTTTTGTAAAGCTACTACGTGTTTACCTTTAGCACCTCTTTGAAGAGTTGAAAAATCAATACGTAAAGTATCCAATTCTTTTTCAACAGTTAATAATTTATCATATGAAGATGTTTCAAGTTCTTGTTTTAAACTTGATAGTTGTTCTTGTGTTTCAGCCTTAACTTCTTGAGCTTCAGTTGAATCTTTAACTTCATTAGATATTTCTTGTGAGTTGAGGGTAGGTTCCTGTACATTGTTTGATCATGCTTCAGGTCAACCAGTTAATGAAAAAGTAAAACAAGTTTCGTAAAACTTTTTATATATGTCAAAAATATTTTTCATAAAATAGTAATTAATAAGTAGTTTTTAATTTATACTTTTTAATAATATCATACTTTCGATATAAATATCAAAAAAATGTCCTTGACAAATTTTATTTTTATAAAAATAAAAAAAGAATCTCAGATGAGATTCTTTTCTAATTATGATTGTTTTCTTAATCTTTGGAAACCAAAAGCTAACATAATAGCTAATAATGCTAATAACATAAACTCAGCTGGCCCCGTTTGTGGAAGTCTTGTAACTTCAGTTTTTTTCATAGGTGCAATATTTTCACTTGATTCTTCTGACGCTTCACCTGATGTGAAGATTACACATTCTCTATGTTCTTCCGTATCATGTGTAATTTCTCAATTTGAAAGAATATTATGACTTGATATAGGGTATACAAGTAAACCAATATTTTCTCAGTTAGCAGCTTGATTTTTTTCAAGTTTATATGCATAACCTAGTTTTGATTTAAGCCAAGTAACTCTATCACCTGCATTAATTACATACCCTTCTTGATCTTCTACATATAATGAATTAAATTCATCTGTATATTCCCAAAATGCTTCTCCTGATGGTTCTTGTGACCAAGTAACTTGTGATGGATTTAAGTTGATCATTTGAGGCATTTGTTGTTCTTCTTTATAAAGAATTTTTTGAACATCAGTTTTGTTTAGGATATCATCACTTAAAAAACCTAAGTGATCACCTTCTCATTTTTCACTTCCAGTAAAACATTGATTACATGAATTTTCTGAAAAAACTGCTTGAGTTGTACACTCAACTTCTTGATAATCTGCAAATGCTGGTAGCACCATCATACTCAATATGATGACTGCAAATACTTTTTTAATAGACATAATGATAGAATTATTAGTAATATGAAACGCTTTAATCTTATTTAAAAAGCTATGGACTGTCAAAGTCCATAGCTTTTTTTATCTTTACTTTTTTAATATTTTATTTACAACTAATTGTTGAATAATCATAAAGAATGTAGACATTCCCCAATACAGTCCTACTCAAGCAATAAGTGTGTATGTAAATACAGCAACCATAACTGGCATACCATATAACATAAATTTATTCATCATTTCAGGATCTGGCATAAGTTGAGAGTAATCTGACTCATCTTTTTTCTTTTCCAATACCACGTCACCCGTAGAAGCTTTTTTATCAGCAAGTGAAAGTTTTACTTGAACAAATTGTATCAACCCAACAGTAATACCTAAACAAACCCCAACAATACCACCTGAAGAAAGAAGATCCATCCCAAAGAAATTTGCTTGGATATCATGTAAGTTATAATTTACAAGTGCTTGATATAAATGGAAATAATTTGTTGGATCCATAACGTTTAGAATAACGTTATATAGAACAATTAATATTGGCATTTGAATTAATAAGAATCCACATGATCCCATTGGATTTACTTGTTCTTTTTTATAAAGTTCCATCATTTTCATTCCCAACATTTGTTGGTTTCCTTTAAATTCTTTTTGAATTTGTTTAATTTTTGGTTGGATTGTTTGTAATTTTTTTTGACTCACCATCATTTTATGTTGAGGCCAAATGAGTAACATACGTATAAATACAGTAAGAGCTAATATCCCCCAACCTAATGTATGACCTAATATTTCTGTTAAGAAAATTAATAGATTATAAATTGGAGCATAGAACATAGCTGTAAATAGTTTTGAAAATGTTCATTTATGTTTTATATCAAATGTTTCAATATGTTTTTCTCAATTTTGATTAATTGAAAAATGGTAATTTCCTTTATCTGAGAATTTATCATATTGAGATGAGTAATCTAGTGTAAACTTTTCCCCTGATGCAATATTAAGGTCTTTACAGAATGATTCATCCATCGATATATTTTCTTTTCCTGGATAATTCACTGAGATATCTGAACAAGAGTTCATAACAAGTGCTCCAGTTGAATTATTAGAAATATTTAATTTTACAGAAGCTGGGATTGTATATGAATTATCACTTATTTTGAAAGCGATTCATCCATCTAAATTTTGTGTAGCTTTATTATTTGTAAAAAATGAAAATATTAATGTAATTAATAATGCGATAAGCAATATATCAAGAAATTTCTTCATAATGGTGTGTGTAATTAATTATTTTTGTGTTTTTTTAACTAAAAAACCTAAATCTTTTTGAAAAGATAAAAGGGCTTCTTGGTTTTTTCTATTCAGTTTAGTTTGTTTTTTTACAACGAAAACGTAGTCAGTTGAAGCATTTAACTCTTCAGTTTTTAATTTTTCTTGTATAAAATCATAAAATCTTCTACGAAAAAATGTACGACTAACGTTACAATCAACTGATTTTCATCAGATTACAATTGCAAACCTCGCAAATCATACTTTGTTTTTAATAGAATTCAATACAATTCCATAAGAAAAAAAAGGTTTTCATTTCTGTAAAACCTTTTTGACTTCTCGCTCGTGTAATCTTAATTCTTTAGAGATCACGATTTTTTTATTAACAAGCAAAAAATAGTATCTAAGTTTCCTTAGGATACTATTTTAAAATTATTTTCTTTTTACATAATTTCCTTTCCCATCGAAAGGTGATTTTTTTGCAGTACCTCCTGCAACAATATGCATTTTTGCTTTCCCGTTGATTTCTTGATATCTTTTAGGGTAGCTAACTGTTAGTTGGTGTCTTCCTTTTCTTCTTCTGTTTTTTAAAACATTTTTTCCACTTGCAGTAGAACTTCTTTTAAGAAAACCGTGTACTCTCAGTCTTTTTCTTTTCTTTAACTTTCCTAACATTTTCTATGATATTATATACTAATTTTAAGTTTTTTCTTGAAACTTGTTTTAAATTTTGCTGACATATGTTATTGCAAAAACTTAAATTGTCAAAAGAAAAATCCATTTATTTTATTTTTCTATAATTTACAAATTATAGACCCTACTTTTTCTCAATTTATAGCTGATAATAAAGTTTCTCTGTCTTCCAATTTTAACACTTGTAATACTTGGTTGTTTTCTTTCGCTAATGATACAGCCGTTTGATCCAATATTTTTAAGTTTTGCTCAATAACTGATTCATAAGAAATAGAATCATATTTTTTTGCATCTGCATGCTTCATAGGATCTTTATCATAAATCCCGTCAACTTTAGTTGCTTTAATCATTTTTTCACACTCAAGTTCTAATGAACGAAGGACTCAACCTGTATCTGTAGTAAAATATGGGTTTGATGTTCCTCATACACAAATAACTACTTTTCATTCTTCTAAGTATCTTTTTGCTGAATCTTTATTGTATTGTTCTAAGAAATCAATTCCTAGTGGATCTAAAACCACTGATTCTACTCAAACTTTTTCTAAAAAGTTATGTAAAACTACTCCATTAAATACAGTAGATAACATACTTAAGTTATGAGAATCTGCTGATTTTACTCAAGCTGAGATAAGATTTGATCATCTATAAATATTCCCGCCTCCTACAACAATAGCAATTTCATGTCATTGTTTTTTTATTTCAGTAATTGTTTTTACTACCTCTTCTACATATTCTGGAGCGATTCCAAATATCTGTTCTCCCTTAAGTGCTTCACCCGAAATTTTCAATAAAAGTCTCACTGTATTTTAGTTACTTAATGAAATAAATAATTTATCTGCTACTTCTGCGATTGTATAATCCGCATTTTTTTCTTTTAGTTCTTTATTTTTTTCAGAAATATTATCTTTATCAACTCCAGTTCCAGTTTCTAATTCAAGTATTCCATGGTAGTTTTGAGTAAATGAAAGGTAATGTTTTTCATAAACATATGAATCTCCATCTAAACGAATCATATAATAAGATACTCCATCATCATCAGCTATTGGACGACAAGTGTTCCAATAATACCAAGAATTAACAGTTTCTTTTATATAATCATCTATAGCTTCACAAGTTTGAGGATTAATTTCTTTTTTAGTAATTTCTAATCCTTTTACATCACTGTAAACAAAAGTATTTTCTCCTGTTTTTCTAGGAGTTCCAAATTCAGTTCCAGTTTCTAGTGTTGAAACTTCTTCTTTTCATAAAGAAAGTGTTTTTACATCTTCTTTTATTTCTGAAACTTTAGATTTTTGTTTTTCATCTTCTGTTTGCAGAGTTATTTTCACTTCAGTTTTAGAAACTTTGTCTCCAGAGAATGCATAAATAACATATGTATTTACCCCATAATCTAAAACTTCGTATGATTTTAGAGCATTATATTTGAATGTAGTATCTGTTGATTTATATTTTCCTAATACATATGCATCATTTGGGAAATTTGAATCTGGATTAGAAAAATCAACACGGATTTTATCTACAGTAGTTCCATCTTTTATTGAACCCGAAATAACAATATGTTTATTATTAACATCAGTTTCTTTAATTTCATTAACCGTGATAAATTGTTCATCCGTTAATGCTGTAATGGTAACAAGTTTAACTTTTTCCTCAACAACACCTACATTTGTATCTGTTTGAGTATTTTCTTTGTCTTTTTCTGAAATATTTTCATCAGTTGTTTTATCTTTTTCTTTCAATAATTCTTCTTTTGATTTATCGATAGTTTCTTGTGTAATTCCTAATTCTTTTTTAGCATCTTCTACATCTTGATTTGGGCCAAAACATGAAGATAAAAGTACTAGAGAAAAAAGAATCACTAAGCTTGCGTTTATTTTTTTCATAATATGTTTTTTATAAATAAAAAGACAAAAACATTGTAAATAGTTTTTGTCTTTTGTAAAAAGAATAATTCAAAAAATTATACTTCAACGATCATTGGAATAATCATTGGTTCTCTATCAATTCTTTGTAATAGGAATTTTTCTAGATCTGTTCTAATAATTTTAATAAGATCTTTTTCTTCCATATCAGGTACGTCTTTGATAGTATTTTCATAAATATCTTTCGATTTTTTTATAATCATTCTATGAATATGTCTTACTTCATCAAGATATACTAAACCTCTTGTTTCCAGTTTAATATGTCCCATAACTGCTTTTGTTTTTTTATCAATTTTGTATACAAGAACAAGGACCCCTGCATTTTTCATTTTATCTCTTGCTTTAATAACATGAGATGTAGCAGTTCCCATACCATTCCCATCAATAATAATTTCTTGAATTGGTACCTTAATTCTTGATCTGAATAGATTTCCGTTTGGAGCAAAATCGATAATGTTCCCGTTATCAATAAGTAAACATTTATCTTCTGGGAAACCAATACTTACTGCTGTATTTTTGTGAACTGTTCTAAAGTACAAGTCACCAAATACTGGCATAAAATATTTTGGTTTTACCAGATTTAACATAATTTTTTGTTCTTCTTGGAAAGCATGTCCACCAGTATGAACTTCACCATCATCTTTTGTGATAATATTTGCTCCGAGTTTAATTAGTTTGTTGATAACTCCAACAACTGATTTTTCATTCCCTGGAACAACTGAAGAAGAGAATACAATTGTATCTCCTTTTACAATTTCTAAAGAAGGGTGTCTTCATTCTGCCATTCTCGTTAAAGCTGAGAATTCTTCACCTTGAGAACCAGTAGTAATAATTACTTGTTTATGAGGTGGTATTCCTTGAGTAGCTTTTGGTGTCATTTTTTTCACAATCCCTGGTTTCATTTTTAAGTAACCAAGTTCTTTTGCAATATTAACATTTTCTAACATTGATCTCCCTGAAAGGAAAATTGTTTTCCCATGTCTATCACAGATATCAATTAATTGTTGTACTCTTGAAATCCAAGATGAAAATGTTGCAATAATTAATCTTCCTTTTGTATGATTTTTTACAATTTTTTCTAATGTTTCACCAACATCTTTTTCACTCATTGAGAAACCTTTTCTTAATGAACCTGTTGAATCAGACATAAATAGATTGATTCCTCTTGCTCAGATTTCACCAATTCTAGATAAATCTGCTGGTTCATCAATAGCTGGAGTAAAGTCGATTTTGAAATCCCCCGTATGTACAAATTTAGCACCTGCTGGTGATTCTAAATATACTCATGCACAATCAGGAATTGAATGATTTACACGGAAAAATTCTACGTCAAATTGACCAACTTTAATTTTTTCTGTACTTCCTGCATCAACTTCAACAAAAGTTGAATGTGGAATAAGTCCAGCTTCATCTAATGATTTTTTAATAAGACCAATAGTAAATTTTGTCCCATAAATTGTTGGCATACCAAGAGCTGGTAATACATGTTTTAAAGAACCAATATGATCTAAATGGGCATGAGTAATAATCATCCCTTTAATTTTATCTTTATACTTTGTAAGAAAAGATACATCTGGAATTGAATAATTAACACCATGTAAATCTGCATCTGCAAATTGTACACCACAGTCAATTAATACGATATCGTCTCAGTATTGAGCCATACCCATATTTTTTGCCCCAGTTTCATTATTCCCTCCAATTGGGATAAAACGAGTATATCCTTCTCTTAATGCTGGAAGGTAAAATTTAGTTTCAGGAAAAGTTGAAACAAATCTTCCTCTTACTTCTGTATCTTTAGCAGAAGGTTTTTTCTTTTGTTGTGGTTTTTTTGAATTGATATGTCTTTTTGGTTTTCTATCAGCTGGTTTTTCAACACTTTCTGCTTTATTTTCAACAGGAGCAACATTTGCTTCTTTTGAAACTTCCGAACCTGAAATTTCTTTATCTAATTCATCTAAAAAGTCTTTCATTCTTTTTGAATTATTAATACATAAAATAAAAAAATATTACAGTTTTTGTAATATTTTATAAAATTTGAAAGCTATTAAGTATGTATAATTATTTACACAATAATTAATACAACAAAATATAGAGCTAATGCCATTAGCTTAATAACTTTGTGTATTTTATAAAATATGTTTGATTGATTTTTTTATTTAAAAAGGACTTTTTATAGAGGAGATTATGTGAAAATATACCCCTTTTCCTATAAAGTTTCTTTTTTATACGAGAAGAAGTATATTTATTTTTTCAAAAACTGCAAAAACTTTTCAACGTTTATTTCAATTTTTGTAATGTCCCGGTAATAATCTAAGATAATATTTCATTCAGAAAAATCTGTTCCTGCAAATGTATTTTCTTGAAATAAGATTTTATCAAAGAAATTATATTTTAATTTTAAGACTTTGGATTTTTTTGTTTTTTCTTGAAAATCTTTGTTATGTAAAACATAATAAGTAAAAGTTTCCGCAAAATCTTCGTATTTATTAGTCATTGCATATCATGAAACAAAATCTTCTTGTTTCAGTCCTGGTTTTAATATTTTTGATGATTCCCAGCTTATATCATAAAAGAAATAACTACTATCCTTTAATACTTTTTTTTGTAAAAAGTGAATATCAACCACATGTGCAAATTCATGTATTCAAACAGATGACAATTCTCAATGTGGCATTTTCAAAACTCAAAATAACTTAATTGATTCATTTTTCATCCTCCCACGTACATCGATTTTTTCTTTATAAAATTCAATTTTCATATTTGAATAGTAATTTGAAAAATATTTTGATTCAAATATATTTCTTAGTAAATCTGTATGACCTTGTGATTCCTCTGAAAATCCTGCTGGCATATAGTAAAATTGTATTTTTTTCGCAGATTCAAGTGGTATGTTTTCAGAATCACTTAACATTTCTTTTACTTTGTTATTTTTGATTTCTTCTTCTGTTAATTCATGGACATGACCGTGAGATTCGTCAATCATTTCTTGCTCATGAGTTTGTTCGATTTTAGTGACTATAGAATGAAGCGCAATAAAAATTAGGAACGAAAAAACTATCGTCCCCAATAAAAATAATTGAATTTGTTTATATAAGTATTTTGGAATTTTCATATTATTAAATTCAATACATAATTTTAATTACTGCTTTGATTATCACTCAAGCGAATACAACCGCTAAAAACCCTAAGATTCACCATTTAATTATATCTTTTGATTTTTTAATTTTTTCATCTTCTCCTGCACTCAATGTCATTTGTAATCAACCGTAAACAATTGCGCCTACAGCAAATAAACCTAAGTAAAAAGCAATATTTGTAACCCATTTTGAAATTTTCAACTGAATTGCCGATAAACCTGCTCATTCCATTTGTACAACTGATGTTCATTTAATACATTTATCTAAACTTTTTAGTGGATCTTGACTACTTTCATCATAACTACAGTCTGCAGCATATGTTGAATGAAACGACATTCCTGAAAATAGAAGAGATAATACAATCATAAATCCTATAAATATTTTTTTCATTGTTGTTTAATTATATATTTAAGCCTTGAACGAGAGTAACTACTCAGTAAGAAAGTGAAACAATCGCAATACCAATAATAGCATATAAAAATTGCATCCATGCTTTTTTAAATTCTTCTGGGTTCCCACGAGCTACAGCTAAACGGAAACCAACAAAAAGAAATACTCAAATAGAAATTACGAACATAAAAGATAAAATAGTATCTTGTAATCCTATAAAAAATGATGATACAATCTCAGTTCCTTCACCTGATACATCAACATTTGATGGTCATGTAACTCATCAAATATTTAAAATATCATTTTCTAAACTTGCGCTTTCTGGAACATCACGAGTTGCTGCTTCAACGATTCAACTATAAAATGAACTCATAAAAGCTATACATGTATATAATAATTTTTTCATGTTTTTATAATGTGTTAAGAATATTCACAATCGACCATGCTGAGAGTGAAAATATAACTCAAACTAATGACCAAGTTATCCAATTTTTTGCTTTTTTTACTTTTTCATCCTCCCCTCCAGATAACATATACATAATCCCACTTAAAGTCAGAGCGACAACAGCAACAACTGGAACGTATTGAATAAGCATTTGGATTAAGTTTCAGATTAAATCTCAAAATACATCTTTATCAATATTTGCTGGACTAGGAGCATGTGATTTTTTATCTTCACATCCTGGTAATCCATAACAATTAATTACTGGAGCATCAGCTAAAACTGTATGAAGAGATCCGACACAATAAGCTGAAACAAAAATGAATAATTTAAATAATTTTGTGTTTTTCATAAATTTTTTATTGAAAGAGTAAGAAACGCATAGCCGAAACTAAGTAGTAAGAAGAGCCTGCAACAACCAATGCAATAATACCAGCTGTAAATATTGATTTCCCCTTTGATAAAAGTTCATCCTGCCCATGATACATAATCATATATCCTGCTCAGACCGTCATAATTAATAATGAAGCAGAACCAAGTAAAATCATCAGCATTTGGATAATTTTAGACAAATAAAAATTTGTATTTGCTGTAACACTTCATTTATCAGCAGGTTTTGCTCAAGGAAAAAGGTCACCTGTTCTGATTTCGAAACCAGAGGAAGATATATCTTCTGTAGTAGGTCATGTATCTTTACTTGCACTTAATTGATCAACTCATGTAAAGCCGAAAAAAGTGAATGAAATCACTAGTACAATCATAATTTTTTTCAACACGATATGAAAATTAATAAATAATCTACAAAAGAATAACATAAAGTTCATTTTTTCACAAATATTCGTATAGTAAAAAAAATAATTATAAAATATTCGTACTATGAAAATAGCAATTGTCCATGAAATGTTAGTGAAACTTGGTGGAGCGGAAAAAGTTGTAGAAAAAATGTTAGACATGTTTCCTGAAGCAGACTTATTTACTCTCATATATGATGAAGAAAAAACATGAAAAATATTTCCAAAAAAATCAATTCATAAACAAGTTTTTAAACTTCCTAGCCAGAAAATATATAACTTCACAAAAAAACAAAGATTTTGTCTTCCTCTTATGCCCAGAAGTATAGAACAGTTAGATTTTTCAGAATACGATGTGGTTTTATGTAGTTCTAGTTGATTTGCACATGGAGCTATAACAAAACCTGAAACAAAATTTATTGTATATTATCATTCTCCAGCTCGTTATATTTGGGACTGGACAAATGAATACAAAAAAGATATCGGATTTGATTCTGGAATCAAAGCATATTTTTTAAATAAATTATTTCTACAATTGAGAATTTGGGATGTAATTGCATCAAATAGAGTTGATATTGTGTTAGCAAATGCAGAGAATACAGCTGGAAGGATTAAAAAATATTATCGTAGAGAGAGTGAAATTCTCTATCCACCAGTTGAAGTTTCACGTTTTCAAAAAGAATGAATATCTGAAAAAAATTCTTTTTTTGAAGCTAATGATTATTATATAATAATCTCGGCATTAACTGAATTTAAGAAAATTGATATCGCTATTTCTGCATTTAATCAAATGCCTAATAAAAATTTACTTATAATTTGAGCATGAGACGCAGATGAAACTCTAAAAAAACAAGTAAATTGAAAAAATATTGTTTTTAGTGGCCCTCAATACTGAGACCAATTAGTATCTCTCGTTCAAAATTCTCTTGGTTTAGTATTTCCAGGTGAAGAAGATTTCTGAATTGTACCAATCGAGGTAATGGCCGCATGAAAACCAGTTTTTGCTTATCATGGCGGTTGATTGTTAG
>CAJXJP010000007.1 GCA_913055215.1 uncultured Candidatus Altimarinota bacterium
AAATATTTTTCAAGATATTAAAATAAAATAAAAGCATATTTTTAAAATATGCTTTTATTAAAATTATTTTACTAAGTTGAAAGTATCGTTTGCGATTACAAATTCTTCATTTGTAGGAATAACCATAACTTTAACTGGAGAGTTTTCTGTTGAGATAACTCTTTCTTCACCTCTGAAATCATTTACTGATTCATTTAATTCAATTCCTAAGAATCCAAGTTTATCTAAGATAAGTTTTCTCATAACTCCAGAATTTTCTAATGCTCCAGCTGTAAGAGTGATAACGTCAACACCTCCCATAAGAGCTGTATATGAACCAATATATTTAACGATTCTGTTAATATAAACGTTCATTGCATTTGTAGCTTTTTCATCTCATTTTTCCATTCCTTCTTCAATATCTCTCATATCAGAAGAAATTTCAGAAAGACCTAGAACACCTGATTTTTTATTTAAAATTGTATCCATATCATCAGCTGAAAGGTTTTCTTTTTTTTGTACAAATGAAACAATTGCAGGATCCATATCACCAGCTCTTGTCCCCATAACTAATCCTTCAAGTGGAGTGAATCCCATAGAAGTTTCAACTACTTGTCCAGCATTGATTGCAGCAACTGATGCTCCATTCCCTACGTGACAGTTAATAATTCTTAATTCTTTGTTTTCAAGAAGTTCTGCAGCTCTTTCAGATACAAATTTATGTGAAGTACCGTGGAAACCATATCTTCTTACTCCATATTTTTCATACCAGCTATATGGTACAGCGTATAAGAAATTTTCTGGTTTCATAGTTTGGTGGAAAGCTGTATCAAAAACTACAACTTGAGGTTTTGTTGGCATAATTTCTTGCATAGCAAGAATCCCTTGCATATTAGCTGGATTATGAAGAGGAGCTAATTCTGTACATTCTTCGATTCCTTTAATAACTTCTGGAGTAACAATTACAGAGCTTGTAAATTTTTCACCTCCGTGAACTACTCTATGACCAATTGCATCGATTTCTTCGATGTTTGAAACTACAGCTGTTTCACCAGTTGTAAGTAATTCTAAAACTGTATTTAATGCTTCTTTGTGATCAGCTAATTCTTTTTTGAATTTAGTTTTTTCACCATTTGCTTTATGAGAAAAGTTCCCTCCTTCGATTCCAATTCTATCAACTAACCCATCTGCTAAAACTGCAGCTTCTGGCATAGTTAATAATTGATATTTAAGAGATGAACTCCCACTGTTTAATACTAAAACTTTCATATAATATATATTATGTTATTAAAATTATTTTATTCACTCATTTTTCCCTTTTTCTTCTCATAAAAAGAAGGTAACTGAAAGACTGATGAGATATTTATTTTATTGACTTTTTTCTGCTTGAAGTACTGTGATAGAATGTAAAACCATAATATCATCAACACTACAACCTCTCGATAAATCATTCCCTGGTTTGTTTAATCCTTGAATAATCGGCCCAACAGCTTGTGCTCCACCAAAATATTGCATAAGTTTATAACCAATATTTCAAGAATTTAAATCAGGAAATATAAGAATATTTGCATCTCCACCCCATGATCCATCAGAAACTTTCTTTTTTGCAACATCTGGATTAATTGCTGCATCAAGTTGAAGTTCCCCTTCAATTTGAACATCAGTAATTCCTTCAGCTTCAAATCTTGCTTTTGCTAATTGAGTTGCCTCTACAACTTTATTAGACATTTCATGTTCCGCTGATCATTTTGTTGAGAAACTGAGCATAGCGATTTTTGGTTCAATTCCAAATGTTCTTGCACTTTTCGCTGATAAATATGCAATTTCAGCTAATTGTTCAGCGTTAGGATTTGGTTGAACTGCACAATCTGCAATCAACATTAATCCTCTCAGTGTGTTCATTAAGAAGTATCCAGATATTCTTTTTACTCCTTCTTGAGATCCAGTATTTTTAATTAATGCTCTGAGTGTTTGTCCTGTTGTGTTAACTGCGCCAGATATAAAACCACCAACTTTTCATTCAGCAAGCATTCTTGCTGCATAAACAGTAGGATTTTCACTATCTGGACATACTATGTATTCGAATTTTTCAAGATTTACGCCAAATTCTCTATCAAGCACTTCTTGAGTATGACATAAAACTGGTGAAAATCCTTGATGTCTTAATGCAAAAACTGCATCTTTAATTCTTGGATCTTCTAATTCATCATAAATAATTTTTTGATTATATTCTTTTGATTCTTCGATAAACTTCGTAAAGAAATTTTGCATTTTATAATTATTAATTTTATAATTTTTTCATTAATTTATCTCTATGTGTATAAGAAATTAATGATTTTTTTTGGAAGAAATAGATTATTTCTAGCCTCTTATTTTTACTACTTGTAAATAATTTTCAAGTATTGATTTTGCAGATAATTGTTGTTCTAAAGTTGGTGACTTTACATGAGAGAGTTTGTATTCCCATCACATATTTTCCCATTTATGAACTCAAAGAGTATGATAAGGTAGAATTTCAAATCTTTCTAAATTTTTGAAATTTTTGAAATACATTCACATATCTTCTAAATGTTCTTTATCATCTGTAAAGTTTGGAACTAATACATGACGAATCCAGAATTTTTTATTATTTTTTTCTAAATAATTTGCAAAATCTAGTGTGTGTTTATTTGAAACTCAAGTAATTTCTACATGATCTGGATCATGTAAATGTTTAATATCCAATAAAACAAGATCTGTATATTCGAGTAATTCTTCTACATCTTTACTCCAAATATAACCATTTGTATCAAGGCAAGTATGGAAACCTTCATCTTTTAATCTTTTAAATAATGGAATTAATTCTTTTGCTTGCAATAAACATTCTCCACCGGAAATAGTAACTCATCATTTTGTTCAAAAATACCCTTTTCACTTATAAACAGTTTGCATAAGTGTTTCAACTTCATAGTTTTTTCATCCATCCAATGGAATAGTATCAGGATTATGACAATAGAGGCACTTCATTAAACATCATTGAGTAAAAAATACTACTCTAATTCATGGTCACTCATGAGCTCAAAATGTTTCAATTGAATGAATTTTTATCATTTTTTTTCTTTTTTTATCTCTTCACCCAAACTGCTTCCCTTTATCGAAAGGAAAGCAGTTTTATTAAGGTTTAGATATTTGTAAAATTACATTTTTTCATGGAAAGTTCTTTCAATAACTTCTTTTTGGTGAGCTCTTGAAAGTTTGTTGAAAATAACAGCATATCCAGAAACTCTAATAGTTAATTGTGGATATTTAGTTGGATTTTCGTATGCATCCATTAATAATTCTTTGTTCATAACATTTACATTTAAATGATGAGCTGAATTATTAAAATAAGCATTCATCATTGTTACTAGATTTTCAACTTGTTCTTCTTTATCTCCACCAAGAGCAGTTGGAACCACTGAGAAAGTATTAGAAATACCATCTTGAGCAGATTCATAGTTTAATTTAGCAACTGAGTTTAGTGATGCAATAGCACCATTATGATCTCTTCCGTGCATTGGATTTGCACCTGGAGCAAAAGCTTCACCTTTTTTTCTACCATCTGGAGTAGAACCTGTAGCTTTTCCGTACATTACATTTGAAGTAATAGTAAGAAGTGAAAGTGTTGGAGTTGCATTTTTATATGCAGTATGTTTTTTTAGTTCTGAGAAGAAATAATCTGAAATTTCTTTAGCAATATCATCTACTCTATCATCATCATTACCAAACATTGGATATTCACCATCAATTTGGAAATCATGAGCAATACCATTTTCATCTCTTACAGCAGTTACTTTCGCGTGTTTAATTGCAGAAAGTGAATCAGCAATAATTGAAATACCAGCCGCTCCATAAGCAATATCTACTCCATAATTTGTATCCATGAATGCCATTTGAGCTTTTTCATAGTAATATTTATCATGCATGTAGTGAATTGTATACATAGCTTTTGCATAAACTCTTGCAGTTTCTGCCATAGTTTTTTTGAAGTTTGCCATAACTTCATCATAATTTAACACTCCTTCAGTTACTGCTGAGATTTCAGGCATAACTTGTTTTGCGTGTTCTTCTTCTCTCCCTTCATTGATTGCTAATAATAATGTTTTAGGAAGATTACATCTTGCACCGAAGTGTTGAATTCTTTTCCCAATTTCTTGATAAGAAACACAACAAGCAATACCATAATCATCTCCTCCTCTTGTTCCTCTCATTAAATCATCATTTTCGTATTGGATAGATGAAGTATCGATAGAAACTTTTGAACAATATTCTTTAAATCCTTGTGGAAGTGAATCAGCCCATAATACTGTAAGATTAGGTTCTGGTGAAGGTCATAGGTTATAAAGAGTTTGTAAGAATCTGAATGAAGATTTTGTAACTTTTGTAGTTCCATCGTTAAACATACCACCAATTGATTCAGTTACCCAAGTTGGATCTCATCCAAAAATTTCATCATATGCTCCTGGTCTTAAGTGTCTAACAACTCTTAATTTCATAACAAAATGATCAATCATTTCTTGTGCTTCTTCTTCAGTAATATCTCCCGAAGCTAAATCTTTTTCGATATAAATATCAAGGAAAGATGAAACATTCCCTAAACTCATTGCAGCACCATCTTGTTCTTTAACTGCAGCTAAGTATGCAATATATACCCATTGAACTGCTTCTCTCGCATTTGTTGCTGGAGCAGAAACATCAAACCCATATGATTGTGCCATTTCTTTAATAGCCATAAGAGCAAGAACTTGTTTTGTAATTTCTTCTCTTAGTCTGATTTTATCATCAGTAAGTGGATCAGAAATTGTTTCAAAATCTGCTTTTTTTTCTTCAATTAATGCATCAGCACCATATAATGCTAATCTTCTATAATCACCAATAATTCTCCCTCTTGCATAGTTATCTGGAAGTCCAGTAATAATATGTGTAGATCTATATAATCTTGTTTCTCTATCATATGCTGAGAAAACTGCATCATTGTGATTTTGAGTATATTTGAAAATATCTGCTACTCTTTCAGGTAATTCAAATCCTTTTTCTTTTAAAGCATTTGCAACTACTCTCACCCCACCAAATGGTTTAATTGCTCTTTTTAGTAGTTCATCAGTTTGTAAACCTACAATAACTTCTAAGTCTTTATCAATATATCCAGCTGCATGAGATGTAATTGTAGAAATAGTTTCTGGGTCAATATCTTTACATCCGCCATTTGCTTGTTCTTCTTTTAAAGCATTGAGACATTTATCCCAAAGTTTTGTTGTTTTTTCAGTTGGTCCTGCTAGGAAACTATCATCACCAGTATATGGAGTTATATTTTCACGGACATAATTTCTAACGTCAATTTCCATAATTTATCGAGTTATAATGTAATAATACAAACTATGAAAAACTAAAAGGTTACAATATTGGTAACACTATATCTTCTAAAAGATTACTAATTTAATCACAATATATTGTGTTCTTTAAAATTTTTTCATAGACAATAAAATATAAGTTTTTTCTTTTTTTTCAAGTTAAAAAAAATTTTTAAACAAGAATGTCTTTACTTTTCAGACAAAAGGATAAAATAAAAATAATTATACAATTAATTTATATAGAATGAAGATTATTTCATGGAATGTCAACGGTATCAGAGCTGTTGCAAAAAAAGGTTTTAAAGATTTTGTAGAATCAGAACAACCAGATATTCTTTGTATTCAAGAAACAAAGGCATTTGAACCACAATTTTTAAAAGAAGTTTGAGAACTTGAAGGTTATAAATATATATGGCATACTGGTGAAAGAGCTGGTTACGCTGGAACTGCTATTTTCTATAAAGAACAATTTGAAATTAAAGGGTATAAAAATCACTTTGATGATATAAATCACTTTCATGATGATGGAAGAATGACAGAAATTGATTTTGGTGATTTTGTATTACTGAATGGATATTATCCAAATGGTGGAACGAGAGCAGATGGAACTGAAATGGTTACATATAAATTAGAATTTTATGATCATATTATCAATTATTCTAACAAATTAGTAGAAGAAGGAAAAAACGTTATATTAACTGGTGATTTAAACATTGTTCATACTGAAATTGATATTGCTAGACCGAAAGAAAATCAAAAATCTATTGGTTTTTTACCAATTGAAAGAGCAAAAGTTTCTGAGTTATTAGAAAACTGATATATCGATACTTTTAGACATTTTTATCCAGAACAATTAGATACTTATTCATGGTGGAGTTATAGAGCTTGAGCTAGAGCTAGAAACGTGGGCTGGAGAATTGATTACTTTGTGGTAAATAAAGATTTTATTGATCAAGTTGAAGATATTCAATATATGACTGAAGTAGAAGGTTCAGATCATTGTCCAATTATGCTAAAACTGAAATAAAATTTAACAAAAGAAAAAAGCGTACATTTGTACGCTTTTTATTTTGTAGATAAAATACATGATTTTATATCAGATTTTATCCTACTTTTTCATTTTTTACATCCGGAATGATTGATTCAACATCAGCCATGTTTATATTTGACTCGAGCACGTCTGGTAAATCTTCAATTTGATTGAATTTTACTATCAAAGGAGCTTTGTCATGAAATTTATAAACCTTTAAAATATTTGGTCGTAAAATTTCACAATATACATGTGAGTTTTCTTTTCTTAGTTGAATGATTTCCTCATCAACAAGGGGTACGATAGAAAATTCATTTTCACGAGTCCAGTCTAAAACATGCAATAGGACTTCGGGAACAAATTTCCTAATTGAAAGGTAAACATTTTTCTCAGCTTTCAGTTCTTTTATAGTTCCTTTATAACTGAAATATTTATACAGAAGCAGACACCAAGTCAAAATAAAAAAACTCTGAATGACTACTCTATTTTGGGTATAAAAATCCAAAAAATTTATATCAAAAAACATATTATTCCTTATTGGAAAGTTCAAAAAAAGTAAAAATACAATATAATTAATTCAGAAAATGTCAACATGAGTTAATTTCTAAAAATACCAACAATTATATTATTAAAAATGAGTCGCCTATCTTCTCATTGACATTCATTGAATTGTTTTTAAGATAATTGAGTTAAATTTTGGAAAAAAGGAGAAAGAATGAATGCAGTTACGGAAATTTGCAAAACTGCAAATGATGATAGTTATTGTTTAGATAAGACCATTCAAAAGTGTGGTAAGAGTAAAATGGAAGTTATGGATCATATTCTTAACAATACCCTACTCCACCATAAAAGAGGTCGGAATTTTTATTTTGCGCCTGAACAATTTGATATAAATGGTGAAATTCTTGAGATATTTCCTAAGTTTTTGAAAGAACTTCAAAAAATAGGAGAAACCGATATGAACACTATTTATCACAATCTTTCGTTAAAAGACGCAAACTTAGCAAACTATAGTTTTATGGAATATATCGTTCGCAATCGTGATGATGACGATATTTTAACAAGCATTATTCACTATTATAGAAATACTTATATGCAAAGTTAATCTATAATTACACAAAAAATCAGACATTCGTCTGATTTTTTTTTATTACTAAATTTTAATTTTTCTTATAATTTGTTATAATAAATTAAACATTTCATATCTATTCTTTTATGAATGCATTTGAAGCAAAATTCTACAATAAATACGTTCCACAAGGACAATCAATAGAAGAAATTGTGCACGCACATCCTATTAGTATTTTACATAAAATATTTTTATGGTTATTTTTGGCCGTATTTCTTCCAGTTTTCTTTTACTATGTATCATTTAGTTTCAAAGAAATGGTTCCATTTTTGTATTTTGAAATCTACTTATGGATAGTATTTTTAAAAATTATTTATGATATTTTCGATTGGTATAATGATGTATGGATTGTAACAAATCATTGAGTTATAGATTTAGACCGGACGTTGTTTCGCTCAAAAATGCAAACTATCTATTATGATGATATTGAATGAATGGAAGTTGATCAAAATGGGATTATCGATAAAATTATGAGAAAATGAGACTTAATTATTCATAAAATTTGAGAAGAAACCTTTGGCCTTCCCGATTGTTATCATCCATATAAATACTTAAATGTAATCGAAGATCAAAGAAATAATCTTTTAGAATGACCAGAAATTGAAGAACATGATACAAAATTTGATATTATTATGGATAGTCTTTGATGAGTCGTAGAGGAATATTTAAGTAGAAATATGGATATACACAATGAAGAAGAGCAAAAAGCTCAAGAACATATAAGTAAGTTTGAGAATTCAAAAAATTCAATTGATTTGAGATAAAAAAATATTTAATTATAAAACAATGAAAAAAATTTTAATACTTGTTGTTTTTCTTTTATTAATATCATGCCAAAAATCTGATAACACACAAGATATTACTATTATAAAAAATTCAGCTGAAATAATAAATTTATGATATTCCATAGATCCTAAAAGTGAAATGTATTTGGATCCGTCAAAAATTGAACATGTTCACAAAAGATGATGGAAACATTCTATTTATGATAATCGGTGACTTTTAGCAAGAAACCCTGATTTTACTGAAGAATATTACACTGTAAATCCTCCTCAAAAATATTTAGATAAAAATAAAGTTGAAATTTATATTCAATGATGAGACTCTCTACTAACAAAAGAAGAGCGGGATCAATATATCCAAGATAAGAAAGAAAGCCTTAAAAGTATATTTATATTTTCTAAATGAGATGAAAAATATGTATTCTATCGATACCGTATAAGTCATTATGATCATTTTGAAGAATCTATGGATATCACTTTCAACCTAGGAAATTACAATATTGAAGAAATACCGGAATAAAAAAAGAAAAAAGTGCCTTTGGCACTTTTTTCTTTTTTTGCTCTAATTTGAGTTTTTAAGAATATTCTTATAATATTATAAATTTAATACATTCGAAAAATATATGACTGAGCATATAGAAAATACATTAAAAACTATTCCGAAAAAACCTGGGATTTATAAATATTTCGACAAGAAATGAGAAATCATTTATGTTGGGAAAAGTGTAAATCTTTTTTCGCGTGTGCACAGTTATTTTAATGGTAAATCAAAACTCAATTTTGCCAAGAAAAAAATGGTAACTCAGATTGAAAACATCGAAACTATTATAGTCGAAAATGAAACAGAAAGTTTATTGCTCGAAACTTCACTCATTAAGGAATATAAGCCAAAATACAATATTTTAATGAAAGATGATAAAAATCATATGTACATTAAAATAACTGGTGATTTTTATCCAAAAATTGTAAAAACACGTTTATCTCCAAGTAATACTTCGGTTATTCGTGGAAGGAAAAATGGTACGTATTTTGGTCCATACATTAGTACTGGCCACGTTAATAATATTCTTCATATTATAAAAAAATATTTCTGATACTGATGTTACAATATTAATTTTTTTAAAGAATGATCAGGTTATAATTTAGATAAATATTTATTTAAAAATAATACTGCAGAAAAAAATAATATTCTCACGCAAGAAGAGATTCAAGCAGAATATTTATCACAAATAGAACAAATTAAATATTTTTTAAGAGGAAATTATCGTGAAGTAATCGAAAATTTACAAGAAAAAATGTTAAATTTTGCAAAAAATATGCAATTTGAAGAAGCTCAAAAAACAAAAGAACAAATTGAATCATTACAGAGTTTAGACATTTCTCAAAATGTGAGAGACAAGATTTTATGAAACTATGATATTGTGCATTTTATAGAAAAATTTGAACATTTTTATATCTGACTTTTAGAAATCAGGGATTCAAAAATTATTGGTTATAATACGTATGAAGTGAAAGCTCAGCTTGAAGAAACCCCTACTGAGATTTTACAAAATTTCATAGAACAAAGATTTGCGTTACATCAGACAAATAATGAAAAAATATCATTTATTTCTCCTCAAGAAATTCCTGATATTTATAGTGAAATTAGTGTAGAAATCCCAAAGATATGACCAAAAAAAGATATTCTTATGATGGCATATAAAAATGCGTATGAACATGCTTATAAAAAACATTTAGATTCGCTTTCAACAAAATGATTTACGAAAGCTACGATGCAAAATCTATTAAAAATATTAGATTATAAAGAAATAAATAAATCTCTTATTTTTGAATGTAATGATATTTCCCACTACTCTGGTAGCCATACTGTTGCCAGCAGAAGTATTATTGAAAATGGAAAATCAAATACGAGTAAATATAAAAAATTTAAAATAAAAACACTTGAAGAAAATAAAATTGATGACTTTTGATCAATGCGTGAAGTTATGACGAGAAGATTGAAAGAAATTGAAAAAACCTGAGTTTTACCTGATTTAATAATTATTGATGGTTGAAAATGACAATTATGATCTGTTATGGAAATAATTGATAATTTTAAAAAAAGCTCTCAAAATGATGAATTTTTAGAACTGTTAAAAGATTTACAAATAGTTTCAATTGCAAAACAAGAAGAAGAATTATTTCTTCCTGGAGAAAGCGAATCTATTCTTTTAGAAAAAGATAGTTTAGAATTGAGACTTACACAAAAAATCCGTGATGAAGCTCACAGATTTGCAATAACTTTTAATCGCGATAAAAGATTAAAAGCTATGAAAAAAAATATTTTAGAATCTCTTCCTGGTTTTTGACCAGTAACGAGAAAAAAAATATTAAATAAATACTGAAATGTTGATAAACTTGCTGAAATTTCAATCAATGAAATCTCAGAAATTCTCAACAAAAACCAAATACAAACACTTCAAGATCATGGATTGTTTCCTGATTAAAAATCAATAAAAAACAAGAAGACTTTTCTTGTTTTTTTATTTGACCTTTTTTATAAAATCTATTAAAATTAACAATACTTTATATAAAAGTCAATATCATTTAACACCATTTTTATGATCAGAAAAACAATAGCATTTTTATTGCTTCTGACATTCATTTTTTCAAATATTGGATTTATTTGAAATACGTATGCAATCGATACAAATAGTAGTCATACGCCATGGACTATAGAAAAAGCTGAACATTTAGCAAAAAAAGCACTTTTTGGAGCAACACAAGAAGATATCCAAGAACTTTTTAATGCAGGCTCAGCTGAAAATGCTGTAAATATATTATTTCCTTCAAAAGAAGGTCCTGATAACACTAGTCTACAAACAAAGTTAAATGAATTAACTTCAGATCCAGATTTCAATCCTGCTGGATCAGATATGTACAATTATTATTTAGCAAAAAAATATTTCGATAATTATGAAGCAAAAGCTAAACTTTTCATGATTTTTGAAGATACTTTTTCTGTAAATCTTAATAATGGTAAAAAAATAGATTATCTAGAAATCGAGAAAACTCATGATCTTTTATATTCACACACTTTGTGAAATTATAAAGAAATGGTAAAAAGAAATCTCAATAATAATTGAAATGGTGGAGATTTTGTATTATGAGCATTTTTAGATTTATTTAATCAAACAAATCCAAAAAGACCTAACCAAAATTATTGAAGAGAACTACTGCAATTAATGCTGATGTTAGAATATATTCCTACTGAATCAGAAGATACAAATGATGTTAGAAATTATTCTGAAAGTGATGTACAAGCTGCATCTAAGATCTTATTTGGTTTTGAATCTAATGAAAATACACACAGTGTAACTTTCAACGCTGATTCAAATACAAATGGAAAAATTGAATTTTTAGAATGAGCATTAAAAACATGAGATTCGTTTAGTTTTTACGATTCAGATGAAAATACTGTTGATGTTCAAGGCATGAAACAATCAATTAATGGAAATAATGGTTTACCAGATAATACTATTGATTATATTTTCTCAAAAAGAGAACATGCAATTGCTATGTTTTTAGCTGATAAATTTTATCGTTACTATATAGCTGAAAATCCAGAAAAATCTGAATTAGAATCAATCGCAACAATAATTAAAAATAATGATTTTGAACTTTTCCCTACTGTGAAATATGTCTTAAATTCAGACATGATGTACAGTGAAAAATCAATGAATGCAAATATTTATAAAAATCCAATTGAATTAACAATTGGGGCATTAAAAAAATTAAATTACACAAATTTAACACCGTTTAAACATACAACTCAAACATTAAATTGGAGACCTTATTATCCAGGAAGTATTTTTGGTAGAAACGGATTTGATGAAAATAAGAACTTTTACAATGCATATACTGCAACAAAATGGGTTTCTGAAGCTTCTAGGATGTGATATTATTTAGATATTGATACTGCTATTAACACTTCCCTAACCTGAGCAGCTTTAGTAAATGATCTTGAAAATAAATTATATACATGAAGAAAATTATCAGCTGAAATTAAAAACAAACTCACTTCATTTATCACAAAAGATAAAGATGGAAATGATTTAATTATTGATAATTCAGATTCTACATACAGAAATTATTATATAAGAAATCTTGTTCATTTAATGCTCATTCAACCTGAATTTGTTTTACAAACTGGGCATGATATTCCTACACAAAGTCAATCTGAAAAAGATCCATTTTATACAAATGATAATAAATTGATTATTATTAAATATAGAGGTGGGTATGACTGGTTACATGGGATTAT
The DNA here is from genome assembly GCA_913055215.1 of uncultured Candidatus Altimarinota bacterium. Taxonomy (GTDB): domain Bacteria; phylum Patescibacteriota; class Gracilibacteria; order BD1-5; family UBA6164; genus CAJXJP01. The sequence goes on from CAJXJP010000007.1 coordinate 12,593, forward strand.
TCCAAAAGACGAATATGATGTTTATACTGAAAAAAGATGAACTGGTTCAATGTTAAAATCAGAGCTATTAGATCTTGATGAAAATTATTATATTAATGAAAATTTAGCAGAATTTAAAAAATTACATGATTCTGGAGATTTAAAAATAATAAATAGAGTTGGAACACCCGTTCACTCAAGAGGTCACGACTCAGCTTCAAGAAAAATGACATCAATTGATAATTCATATAGTAGTGATGCAGATGGAATAATTGGACGTTTTATTAAAAATGAAGATCCAACGAAAACTGCTGTGTTAGGTTCAAGTGCAAAATATGAAATGAGAGGATGACAATTTCTAAATATCTGATGAGATGCTTTATATAGAATTGCTGATCATACAAATCCAGAATTTGATACATACAAAGAAACTCTTATTAAAGACATTTATAATACGAGAGATTATTCAGATAATAACGCCTTTGTATTTAAACATTCTGTTACGTTACACGAAGTAGCGAAAAACTCTTCTGATAATTGAGGGAGAAGTGGTGCTGGGTACAATATGGCTGATAATTTTACATTTACTGAACATTTATTTAATTCAGACTTAACAAATGTAGTAAAAATGTCTGCTGATGGTGGTTACGACACACACTGAAAACAAAAAGATAAACTCAATAGTAATCTTGCTAGAGTTGCACAAAGAACTGCTGATTTTTACAACAAAGTAAAAAATAAAGAGAACGTCACTATTGTTTTATATTCAGAGTTTGGGAGAACACTTAAATCAAATTCTTCGCTTTGAACAGATCATGGAAAATGAGGTTGAATGTTTATTCTTTCTAATAACCAACAATTTAAAGAAAAATTTCCAGAAAAAATATACGGGAATCTTTCATTTAAAAATGCAAAAAATAACCGGTTATGAGTTTGAATTGATTATAGAACTATTTATTCTAATATTCTCAACTCACTTTATAATAAAGATGTAAGTGCTCAGTTATGAGCAACATATGATATGTGAACATATATCGATGAAACTGAGTCTGAAATTGATCTATTTAGAGTCGAATACAAAAGGCATTGAAGTTCATCAAATAGTTATGTTCAGTTTAAATTTGATATCGATGATAAAAATTTCTTCCCGGATCAATCTTCATATATTCGTTTAGATTATGGGACAAATAAAGATGATTTAAAACGTTATAGTCAATATTATATTGATAGGTATCATACTATCGAAAAAGATCATGCTGTAATAAAATTATGAGCAATAAGTAATAATAGAACATATTATTATAAACTTACGATTTTTGATAACCAATATAACGAAAAAGTAATCGAAGGTAGTTTTGAATCTCCAACAGCACAAGCAACTGATAAAAATAAAGTACTAGATAAACAAATTACTCGTTTAACAAAGTTTGAAAATACTCAACTAAACGGAAAAAGAACATTAACTGAAAATGCTGGAAAATGAATCGAATTATCAGGAACATGATCAAAAATCTACCAAGGAAAAAATAACCTAAAAATGCATACTGCTTCATGAACATATATTGAAGAATTAAGTGGTACATGAGTTACTTGGAATGGATCATTCTCACTACCAAAAGAAGTAAATAAAAAAACATTTTTCTCAAAAAAATCGAAATTCTCAAGTTTTGATATGGAAAATATAAAAGTTTCTCGTCTGATAAAAGTTGGGGCTGATACTCTTTGAGTATGAATGAAACTAAATAAAAAAGTCGCTCTTGAAGTTGATTGAGTAAATGCCTCAAAAAATTATATAATTTTATGGAGTACTGATTGAGAAAAATGGGAAAAAATAGAAAATCCTGAAATTCAAAAAACAGGAACAAAATTAACATTTACGACTGATCATTTTACATATTTTGCGGTCGTAGAATCTAGTGCTGATGGAACACCAAGTTCAAATCAACCAGAAATTCCAACAACACCAACGACTCCGACAACACCATCATCGGGTGGATGATGAGGTTCATGAATTTCATTTGTAAAAGACACATGTCCATTTGGTGATTATTCTCCAAGTTATTATGATAACAGATGTGGACTTGATTCGGAAATTATTGATACAGCTAATGAAAATTCTTCAGAAAAAGAAGTAAGTTACACTGAAAAAAACACTGATAATTCTGCCAATATGGATAAAGATTTCGAAATTACATATCCAGATGAATATTCAGACAAAGTCATTACTAATTTCCCTGATGAGTATGAAGAAGTTGAGTACGAAAAAGAAATGAAGCAAAATCCAAATATTAATGAATTTGGGGAAAGAATTTGAGAATCTCTTCAAGAAAGAGCAATTCAAGAACTAAAAGAAAAAGAAGAAAATAAAGCCGAAATTTATGAAGAAGTTTTTGCTTGAACTGAAATAAAAGATAAAGAGCTAGAAAAAGATGTATTAGTTTTACTGAGAGAAAAATTATCAACTCAAAATGTTGGAAAATATAAAATTGTTTATATTAAAAAATCTAAATATAATAAAAATTTCAAACTATTAACTGAAAAAATTATTCAATTAAAATTCAGTAAGAAAAATGAGTTAAAATTAATAAAAGCAATTAACAACTTTATCGTTGCTTTTGCCATTTATAGATATATTGATCTTGATGAAAAGCAAAAAGGACAAGTAAGAGTTATTTTATTGAAAAAATTAGATACATTAAAAAAAGTTCTAAAACAAAGTATCAGAGATAAAAAATTTGCTCAAGAAAAAATAATAATTACAAATCCTGAACTTCCTAAAAAAGAAGTTATTCAACCAATTACTGATACAAAAACAAAAGAAGAATTATTAAAAGAACATCAAGAAAAGCTGCAAAAAGAAGCTCTTGATAAAAAAGTAGAAAAAAATGAAATAGAATGAGAAAATATTTATACTGTTGCTGTGCATTCGGTACAAGTTAAATATGATATTTCATGGAAGTATACAAATGCTTGGCTTTATAAATGAGATAAAGTAAAAGTTATTGAATGATTTAATAGATACTGACTTGGAAAAGTAGAAGTTATTTCAGCTAAACACGATAAGTTTATTTGAAAACAATGATATATTTTCAAAAAATATCTGAAAAAATAAACAAAAAACACTGGATAAATCCAGTGTTTTTTGTTATAATAAAGTGAAATACTTACAAAACATCTTATTTATATGAAAAAATTAATTTTATTTATATTTTCGATTATTTTTATTTTTTGAAATATTCCGATGAGTTTTGCTCATCCTCTAGATATTTCTGTCTCAAATATGTATATAAATAAAAATCAACTCAAAACAACTACCTATTTTCATACATTTGAAATAGAATATTTACTCAAAAAAAATTGAATAAATCCAGATTGAATTGATTATTATTTTAATCATGAAAATATTCTTAAAAAATATATTCAAGATAATATCGAAATTAAAAATAATAATACCGTTTGTGAAATTTGAAAAATTGAACTTATTCAAGATGAGGCATATAGGATTTTAAGCGATTGATTATGAGTAAATTATAGTTTTTCTTGTGATGAAAATATAGAACATCTTGGTATTTCGATAAAATATTTCTTAGAATTCCCTCTTCAAACAAATAGATTTACATTGCATGATATTTCTCAATGATTTTCTCAATCAGAAACGATAGTCTACAAAGTGCTTACTTCAAAAATATTTCATTATAAAATAAACCTATTAAATAGAGAAATAATTGTATCAAAAGATTCTGATAATGATTGATTATCAGATGAAGATGAAAAAATATACCAAACTAATCCAAATAAAGTAGATACAGATTGAGATAATTATCCTGATAAAGAAGAAATTGAATATTGATGGAATCCAGTAAATCCTGAATTGTGACCAGATCAAAAATACAGAGAAAAACTCGATATCATATTATCGAAACAAAAAGTAGATGCACTTTCAAAAATTAATGAAAATATGAAAAATCAAAATCTGAGTGATTTTTGATATGGGAACGAGTATTTGCAATCCACTATGAAATATATAAATGATTTTTTCACTAAAAATGAATGAAATGTATTTATTATTTTTATGATAATATTTTGATTATGAGTTCTACATGCTATCTGACCATGACATTCAAAAAGTCTTTTGATTGCGTATACTTTAGAAAAAAATAATGGTTATAAAAAAGGTCTTGTTTTTGCTCTTATTTTTACCATTACCCATATTTTAGATATTATCGCTCTATTTTTTATAACAAAAGTGATTATTAGTTTTGTCGATCCAAGTAAATATAATTATTATATTCAGGTTATCAGTTGAATTATTTTATTTTGTCTATCTATTTATCTGATATATAAAGCAGTTAAAGAAAAAAGAAACATAGAGCAAAATAAAAAATCGGAAAATAAACAAAGCCTCGTAATTGCCTTTTTAGCATGACTAGCACCATGTAGTTTTGCATGGAGTATATTCTTATTATTAATCGCATTAGGGAAATCTCAGTGGGTAATTTTACTTGTTTTTGCCTTATGATTAGGTATTTTTACAACACTTTCTGCGGTTGTAATAACTACTGTATTTTTAAAAAATAAAATCTATCATAAAATACAATTTTTAGCTCAATATTCTACCCTATTTTCAGCAAGTATCATTTTTATAATTAGTTTTATACTTTTACTGAAAGTAATCTAAAAAAACTCATATTCAAAATATGAGTTTTTTTTAATATTTTCTTTACAAAATAGTATTTTTTTGGTACACTAATATAAATAAATACTTCCTCATTTTTTACCTATGGCAGATGTCCTAAAAAAATACAAAAAGCAAAAAAGAGTTTCAAATATTTGAATTCTTGCTTTAAGCCTTGTAATGGCTGTTTGAGTTAACATTTTCTTAATTGATGGAACATCATTTGGTCAAAATATGAAAACATCAGTAATCGAAGCTACACAAGTTGAAGCAAAAGCTGATTTACATATATCTGGTGAAAAAGGTATCTACTCAGTTATCAATGGAAAAGAAATGAAAAATATTAAAAATTTATCATTTACACTTGGTTATAACCCAGCTGTTCCCCCACAAGAAATAACAAGTAGATATGGTGAAGTTCAAACGTTAGAAAATAGCGAATGAATGACTACTGTATTAGTTGTTTTCCCAGAAGAAACAAGCTTAGATTTAGGAAGTGAAATTATTGATATAGAAGCAATTAAAAATGTAAAAACTGTATGAATATTCTCTATTCTTAACGCAAATTTTAAAGATACGGCTAACGAAAACTATACACTTTCAACTTCATGAATTAGGTTTTAATATTTCAAAAATGCTTTTTGATACACATGCCCATCCATATATGGCAAAGAAAAAAAATATGGAAGACATTTTTCAAAACTTTCAGAGATCAGATAGTAATTATCTGGTCTCTATTTGAACTGACTTAAAAACAAGTCAAACTTCAATAGATGTAGCAAAAAAGTATAAAAATACTTTTGCTACGATTTGAATCCATCCAACAGATGCTCAAGAATTATGAAATGATTTTGAGGAAGTAATGAAAACTCTTGAAAAACTATATATTGAAAATGAAAAATATATCGTTGGAATTTGAGAAACATGATTTGATTTTTATTGGATTTCGAAAGAAAATTTTCAAGATCAGAAAATTACACAGGAAAAATATTTTAGAGCTCATATACAACTAGCAAAAAAATATGAATTACCTGTAATAATCCATAATCGTGATTCAGCTGATGCAATCCTTCAAGTTTTAAAAGAAGAAAATTATTGAAACTTTATTATTCATTGTTTTTCTGAAAACTTAGAGTTTGCAAATAAATGTTTTGAAATTTCAGAAAATGCTATGATGAGTTTCTCAGGAATCACAACATTTAAAAATGCTCCAGAAATTCAAGAAACAGCAAAAAATATACCGTTAAAAAATATTTTAATAGAAACTGATTCTCCATTTCTCACTCCAGCCCCTTTTCGTTGAAAAGAAGAAAATGAACCAATTTTTGTAAAACATATACTTGAAAAAATTACAGAACTTAGATCTGAATCAGCAAACGAAATAGAAAAAACTATATATGAAAATTCTAAAAAGATTTATAAAATTTCTTAAATCCATAAAATAATACTTTTTTATACAAAAGATATTGACTTTATTTATTATATTGCATAATAAAGTTAATATCTTTTTTTAATTTCCCCTACTATGTACCTAAAAGAAAGTATTAAGGAGTATCTTCCTCCCATTAGAACAAATATTCGTGACAAGTTTCCAAGTGCAGCAAAAAGGCAAGCTAACCGATTAGATATAAATGATCAAGCACCTAAAAGAGTTCATGTTGAATGAATCACAATTGATTGAGCTGAATCAAAAGATTTAGATGATGGTATTTTTTTAGAAGTTCTTCAAAATTGAAATTATTACTTAGAAGTTTCAATTTCTGATGTTGCTGAAGCAATTCATCCTCTCACTCCAATTGATATAGAAGCTATGGCCCGTTGTACAAGTGTATATTATAAAACACATAATATACCTATGATTCCAAGAAATTTATCTGAAAATCATCTTTCATTATTAGGTTGAACAACTAGGAATACACTGACATTTGAATTAGAATTAGATACTCAATGAAATATTTACAATAAAAATGTTTTTGAGTCTAAATTTACAAATACAAAACGTTATGATTATGAAAATTTCTGAGATGATTTCAATGATTCAGAAAATGAAAATCATGAAATGCTTCGTAATATGCATAAATTAGCTAAAGTTTTAGAAAGAAAAAGATTCGCAAAGTGAGCAATTGATTTTAATGAAGCTGAGAGAATTATCCAACTAGATGATCCTTACTTTCATCAATGATCAAAAAATACTGCTTCTGATATTATTAGAGAATTTATGATTCTCACAAATATGGAAAGTGCTAAATATTGTTTTGAAAATGAAATCGATGCAATAATGAGAAATCATATGCCAGAAATGGAATGAAAAAATGTTCATTTGTGTGAAAAAGCTTATTATGACGCTAAAATGGTTTACCATAGATGACTAGCAGCTAGAGATTATTCACACTATACTTCCCCAATAAGAAGATTGGTAGATTTAATAAATCACAGACAAATAAAGCAACATATCAGATGAGAAAAACTTATTTATACTCCAAATGATATAATCTTAATTGCTGATCATACTAATATTGTTGTCTCAAGTATATTAACAAAGCAAAAAGAAATTATTAAAAATAATTGAATGCATAAGTTATGAAGAGATTTACAAAAAAATGGTGAGTTTTCTATACAACATAAATGATACAAAAAAAGAGTTGAAAATCATATCGAGCTTGATAATAAACTTCCAAATCATGTAGTAAAGAATCATATTTCTGCAATTGAAGAATCAAATGAAATCGATAGCTGGATGATAAAAAACTTTTTAGATTCAAAAGAAACGGAAATTATTGAAGCTATTTATAAAAAAATTCTATTATGAGTTTCTGCTTATAAATGATTAATCAACACAATTAATGCAACAAATCAACTAGTAGATATTTATGAAAATATTACTGATACATATGTTGAAAATACATTTTATTATGATGGAAAAGAAATAACTTCACAAAACAGAGACATAAATCATGCTACTTTGAGAGATAAAAGTAATTCAATACATGAAGTTCGAGAACAAACAATACATGATATTTTTCAATTTTTCATAAAAGAATCAAAAAAGAGACAATAAATTGTCTCTTTTTTTATGCGTACGATATCATTGGTCAATCAGTAAGTTCTTTATAATAATTAACATGTTCTATTGGTACCATTTCTATTTTTTCGCCATCTGAAAATACTCAATAATCTTCCAAAATTCATGTAAGTCTATGAGTAGCCATTCATGTTTGAATTGGCATTGTAATATATTTGTTATCAATAATATTCTTTTTAATTGGATCAAAAATACTAACAGCTACATCTTTTCATTTTTTTGAAACGAGTATTACTACTTCTTTTCATTGATACATTAACTCTTTTCAAACTTGAACATACTCGTGTTTATCCATAAGTGTTTGCATGTTTTTCACAGCATTAAAACGCATTTCGTTTGCTTTATTAACTGCAGAAGTTATTTTCATATCAGGTTTAGTATCATTGAGATTTCTTTTTACCGTTCTTGCTTTATCCTTTGCTCAACCTATCATATCAGCTACATATTTATCTGCTTTTGCTAATATTTTTGTTGGAACCGCTATTTTTAAAATTTTAAATACTTTTAATAATTTTGTTGGACTCACAGCTTGAAAAACCATTGGAACGGCAACACCAAGTGTATATTGTAATCATTCGACAGCTCCACCTTTATTTTCAGCATTTTCTCAAATCAGAAGATAATCTCTTTTTATATCCTCAACTAAATCTACTCAAGAAGAAGCTAATCATTCAAGAAGCTCCATCATAAAATCTAATGGATCTGAGAATAATTTAGAATTTTTCAACCCATCCCATAATTGATCCATATCTCCAGGTCATAAGAAATCAAACATAGTTTTGAAATCATTCCAAATTTTGTCTAAAGCAATAGATAATCATTCGACTGTTGCTTTTCATAAATCTAAATATCCTCCATCAATTCAAGTATCAACAAGTCTTTCTCATGAAACAAGTTTCAATTCTTTCAATTCATCTAAAAGAATCATTGATGATTCTAAATAATCAAAATCAGAATTAATTTTAATATCAGTATGTTCTGCAAATCTATCCATAACTTTTGAATATTCTGCAACTAAATGTTTATTTTCTGAATCCTCACGAATAGCTGATTGAATTTGAAAATAAGCTAAACGAATATCATCTGACACTCTATTTTCAGCTCATTGTAAATTTAATTGATCTTCACAATGTTCTAATCTATCTGTGATAACTTCACTTTTTCCTAATATATTTGAGTCCTCTAAGGCATAAAAATCCTGAGCTTCTGTCATTATGCATTTGTTAATTATAAATATAGTTCTTCCAATTTTCCTAATAATTTTTCTAATTCGTTTTCATCCTCCATATTCGCTTTTGTATTTTCAAAGTCTAACATTGATTTACGTAAACGATTTTGCGAATTTTTTACTTTCATAGAAATATCTTGATTTCTATCGGCATATTTTCAAAGTATTTCTACTAGTTGTTTCTGATCTATCTGCTCAATATTATCTATAAGCATGTTTTTTACCTCTTTTATAATAGGAAGTTTTCTGATGATCTGAATAATTCTTTCTGTCATATAAGAAGTTACATATTATTATCACTTATAATCGTATCATAAAATGATTTTATTAACAAAAAAAACAAAAAAAAGCGGGTTGACCCGCTTTTTTTTTATTGTATTGTTTGTACATTCCTCCGATTTTATTTTATTTCGTTTGTTTTTTGTTGTAATACTGAAACTGTATCAGAATTACTATTTGCGTGTTTTTTTACTTCCTTTGCTCCGTTAGAGATATCAGTAATATTTTGTGACATCTCTGCCATTACAGAGCTTTGTTCTTCAGCTGCAGTTGCAACTTGTGCACTTTGATCAGTTATACCAATGATACTTTGATCAATTTGCTCCATCCCCGTAATCACACCTTTAGCTTCTTCAGCTGATTTATGGATAGTTTCAATTGTTTGCGCATTATTTGCAACCGTTAGATTAACGACATTTAATAATTCTGCAATTGATGTTTCTATGTTTTTAGTAGCTTCTTGTGTTCTAGAAGCTAACTGTCTCACTTCATCTGCAACAACTGCAAAACCACGTCCCTGTTCACCAGCTCTCGCTGCTTCAATGGCTGCATTTAAAGCCAGGAGGTTAGTTTGTTCTGCAATCCCACTGATAACGGATATTACATTTTCAATGCTCGATGCAACATCACTCAGCGACTCAATATTTTGAGTCCCATCTTGAGCTATATTTACTACAACTTCCATAGTATTTTCAAGATCAACTAATGTTTTCGTAATACTCTTAACTTGTTCTTGAACATTTGAACAAGAATCAGCTGTTAATTGAGCATTTTGAGCAACTTCAGTAGCAGAAACACCAGTTTCATGTGCAGCAGCAGCAATTTGGTCAATATTCAACTCTTGTGAATCAGCTAGTGACATTACTTGAGTTGAAGAAGATTGTAAATCACTCACAAGTGGAGTTACATCATTATCAAAATAATCTTGTAATCGAGACATTTGATCAGAATTTTTTTGAATAACCTTATTGAGTAGCTCAATAACAGGTAAAAATTCGTCTTTAGACTCCCAGTTAATTGTAGAAGCTCCATTTTGGTTTAAAAGATTATCAAGCGCAGTCATCATTGTTGATAGACTCGATTTAAATCCTTTATAGAAAACGGAAGAAATTATAAGTATAAATATGAAAAATATAGCTACCGCAATAACTTCTTTAATGAAAAGTGCATCTAGACTTTCACTCAAAATATCTTCATAAAAACCTACACCGATAATAATATCTGAATTTGGTATTTTTTGAAAATAAGATAGTTTCTTTCTTGGACTATTTTCATCAGCATTTTGCCATGAATACTCTAAGGTCGCAAAGTTGTTCGTAGACTGGGATAAATTACGATTCATCTCAACAAAAACTTTCACACCTTCTGTATTCTGAACAGACATTAAAGATTTACCATTTAAACTCGGTTTTACCGGATGGTAATACATCTTTATATTCTGGTCAGCAGTATGAGCCCATATGTAGTTATCACTATTTTTTGAGTGACGTTCTAGCATATTTGAAAAAATACTTTTCTTTTGCTCTAAGCTTAGATTATCATCTAAAGAGACATACGATGCAGAAACATATTCTAATAATATCCTAGCATCTTTCGCGTTTGCTTTATGAACTTCATCTTTAGACAACTCTCCCATTGTGTAAACTAATGCCAAAACGGCAAACAATAAAACACTTAAAAAAACGACACCTTTCTTAAAAATTGACATATATTTCCCCCGTGTTAGTCAATGTTTGTATTATAACCAATTTTTCCATTTGTAAAGGTAATAATACTATTTTGAGAATGATTATTAATTAGATGAATGCAATCAGATTTCATTTCATTCAGAATCTTCAACATATGCGATAAAACCATATCATTTTATAGATTTTTTAGGCATGAGTATTTTTCATCCAGCTGGGATAATTCGTATGAGAATATCATCAATTATACCATCAGCATTTAGATATATTTTTATTCAGTTTTTTGAAATTTTTTGATTTGGGTCCGAATTAATACATCAGTTAATTTTTCAATCAGAAATATTTAAAAATGGCATAAATTCATATCAACCTGGATCGGAAATTCTTTCAAATTTTTTATCAAAAATAAAACAGTAAAATGCATATGCACGTTCGAAATGAACAACAGGAATACTAAACCAATTTATTGCGGTTTTCATAATAAATTATTTAAAAATATATTATAAATAGTTTATGACAGCAGCATTAAAAAAACCTTAATATTGATAATCTGGAAAACAAAATTATAAAAAACAGTAAAAGTAATTAATAGAGTTATCATCTATCAGAGATTTTAAATTTACCTCTACAAGGCTATCTTTTTGTCAATCAAAACAATAATACGTATCTAATATATTAGATGAATCCATGATTTTCACAAAGTTAGTCGCATGTTTTTCTCAATTTCAAAAATGAATTTTATAATCTATATATTCATCTATTTCTCAAATAACAAGTGAATCGTAAAATTCACTTTTTAAATTAAATATTAAAATGAGAGCAAATCATTTTTTATAGTTAATTTCCCAGCTAGTTTTATTATTTTTGAATTTATGGATTTTTGGAATTTTCCAATTATTTTTTTCTGATTTTTCTGAAATAAAATCAATGATACACTGAAATGAGACTCTTATATTTGCTCATTTATGTGAATCAAATAAATCATGATTCACCATATTTTGAACTATTTCATCAATATCATCTTTTGATAAATGAATACCACAATTATATTTCAAATTAACAGCTGCTGCAATTAAGTTGTTTAATATTTTTGTTTTTTTTGCTGGAGATGAGTTGATATGATGGAGTTTTTGGTATGTTTGATTTTTTGTTTTATCTGACATAGATTAAGATAATTTTTAAAGTGAATTTTTATTATATCCATATATCATTAACGCAACATTAACAAAATTGAGTTTTATTTTGACAAATAGTGATTTCAAAATAAAATGCAATTCAATTGCATTTTATTAATAATAACAAATTTTTATGAAAAAATTATTATTTTCAATATTCGTTTTATCTATAGCCTTTTTAGCATCATGTTCAAAAGATACAAATATAGAAACAACTTCTGTAAATGAAGAAAAATCTATTAAAATAGTAGCGAGTGTTCCCCCTATTGCATCAATTGCAAATTATATTGGTTGAAAATATGTTTCAGTAAGTAGTTTAATTGAACCAGGTTTTTCTCCTCATACCTTTGATTTAAAACCATCTCAAATTATTGCGATGGAAAAAGCTGATTTTATTATTGCTACAGGTCTTGGAATTGATAGTTTTATAGAAAAAAACACACAAGAAGATAAACACATTCTTCTGAAAGAATCAGTTCAGTTAATAGAATGAGAAGAACATGATCACGACCACGGTGAACACGAAGCTCATACAGATGAACATCACGATGAACATTGACATGAAAACGAGCATCACGATGAACATTGACACGAAGCTGAACACCACGATGAACACTGACATGAAAACGAGCATCATGATGAACATAGTAATACAGTGCACAATGAAAATGAAGAAGTATTTTTCGATCCACACTTATGGTTATCATTAGAAAATGGTGAAAAAATTGCTGGAAAAGTAACTCAAATTTTATCAGAAAAAAATCCTGAAAATAAAATATATTTTGAAAAAAACTTAGAAGATTTTAAGAAAAAATCAGAAGAAATAAAAAATAATTTTTCTAAAAAAACAGAAAATAAACAATTAAATAATTTTGTAATTTTTCATGAAGCCTACGGATATTTATTTCAAGAAATGAATATTGATGAAACAAAAGTTATAGTTTTACAAGAAACAGCAGGAAGAGAAACATCAGTTTCTGAAATGAAACATATCGTTGATGAAATAACTGAACATAAAGTAAAAGTACTTTACAAAGAACCACAATTAGATACAAAATTAATTGATACGTTAGTAGAAAAACATAGCCTACAATTATCTGAATTAGACCCTCTTGGAAAATCTATTGAAAAAAATGGATATTTTAATACTATAGAATCAAATTTAAATAACCTTTTGATAAGTTATGAATAAGATTCTTACCGTTGAAAAATTGTCTGTCTCGTTTTGAACAAAACAAATCTTAAACAATATCTCCTTTGAAATTAACAAAGGGGATATTGTTTCGTTAATAGGAAAAAATTGATCTTGAAAATCAACACTCATCAAGACAATTACATGAATTGAAAAAAAATATACATGAAAGATAAATAAAAAATATTCTCGTATTTGATATGTTCCTCAAAAATTAACTTTTGATACAACGATACCATTGACAGTAAGTGAGTTTTTTGAAATTTATCATCAAGGACATAAGCATGATATACATAAATATTTAGATATTTTTAAAGCAAGTGACTTACTTGAAAAACAAATCGCTAAACTCTCTGGTGGTGAATTACAAAAAATTCTAATCACTAATTCCCTTCTATGTCATCCTGAATTTCTTATCTTAGATGAACCAACAGCATGAATTGATACAATATGAGAAGAAATATTTTATGGACTTATTCATAAAGTTCGTGAAAAATTTCCAGATATAGCTATTTTGATGGTATCACACAATATGAAAATGGTCTATGCTCATTCAAATAAAGTAATTTGTTTACACCAAAATTGTTACTGTACAGGTACTCCCGATGAGATAAATAATAATTCAGAATTTGAAAATATTTTTTGAGATTACGTTATCCCATATAAACATACTCACGATCATAAACATACACATTAAAATCAATCCATATGGAAATATTATCATATAGCTTTTTTCAAAATGCATTAATTGCATGATTTTTTATAGCTATTTCTGCTTCATTATTATGAAATTACATCGTAGTAAGAAGAGAAGTTCAAATTGGGCATACCATTGCAAATGCTAGTTTTCTATGAATTATTCTTGGTCTAATATTTTCAGTTGAAAGTATAATTTCATGAATTCTTCTTGCAATAATAGCATGAATTTCCATCTTCTTTTTAGAGAAGTCTAAAAAAATCACATCTGACTCAATTATGGAATTTGTTTCGCAAATGAGTATGGCTGCCGGGATATTTTTACTAAGCTTTCTTTCTGGTTTAAAAGTTGATATTTTATCATTTTTATTTTGAAATATCTTAGCAGTAAATACTACTGACTTATATATTTCTTGAACATTAATGATTATAATCTCAGGATTTATTTATAAATACTGAAAAGATTTACTTGGACATGCTGTGAGTTTTGATATTTCAAAAGCAATTTGAAAAAAAACTGATATATTAAATCTCAGTTTCTTATTAATTTGTAGTCTCCTTATTGCTGTTTCTATAAAAATATTTTGAATTTTACTCATCTGAGCTTTCTTAGTTCTTCCGGCTAATATTTGAAAATTAGTCTGAAAATCTTTTTTTCAAATGAGAGTTATCTCAATAATATCTTCTCTCTTTGCTGTAATTTCATGATTATTTATTTCATATTATTTCGATGCATCACCGTGAGCAAGTATTGTTTTAATACTTTGAATTTGAATAGTTTTTTCAGTAATATACTCAAAAATTTCCGAAAAATAAAAACCGTCTAACGACGGTTTTTTTTGTTTATGATTAATCTTGAATTAAAATATTCTTTTTAAACAAGTTTAATCTCAAAATAAAAATTGGCACAATTCCTTCTTCATTTTCTGTACCAATTCTCATATTTGTATTTTTTTCCACAGATACTAATCTTTGTAAAAAATTTCCCAGATGAACTTCGCCTGGGTTTTGTTCAGGATGATCCTTACTAAAAGGAATTATTTTGTATCTTCCTTCTATCTTTTTAGGTGCTCCATCATCGTCTTTTACTTTTCTCTGCTCTAATATACCTTCTTCTGTAAACATATTGAATTCCCCTTTTTTATATTCAACATTGTTTGTATATTATAAATAATATCATTATTTGTCAATGTAATTATTTTAACAAGTTATATAAATATTCTGATGGGCGTATTCTAATTTTTTTTCTCATTATATATAACTGCATCACAAATAATGGAACTTCTTGTATTTTGTTTTTATTTCCGAGTCTGATAAATTTTTTTACATTTAAACCTTCTACAACTTGTAAAGAAAAATATCCAAGAAAGACTTCCCCATTTTTTAATTCCGAGTGATTTTGATTCGGAACTATTAGTGATTTATATCCATCCCTGAGCATAAAAGAATCATCATATTCCCTTTCAAATAAATGATTTATAGTCTTATGCAAGGTATACACTTTTGCCTCATATTTGTATTTTAGAACTTTTGTATGAGATTTATATAAAATTTACCATTAAAGTCAAATAGTAAAATTTGCTTAAATTCATAAAAATATGATAAAATAAGATAAATTATTATTTCAGTTTCGTTTATGTATCAAATCCAAACTATTCAGGTCAAAAATTACAAAAGTATCCAAGAGGAAACTATTGATTTTTGAGCGAATAAAAATGTTTTTGTTTGAAAAAATGATACTGGAAAAACAAATTTCTTGAAAGCTATTCGTTGTTGATTTAATCATAAAAAAATCAAAAAATCTGATTTTTTAGAAAAGAATAAAAAAATTGAAATTACTTTATATTTTAGACATAAAGAAAAAAAATATGAAATTGTTTTAAAGTCTGAAATTGTAAATGAAAAAGTTATAACTCATATCAATATTCCACCTGAGATACTGAAATATTACAAAAAAACGCAAATTGTATATATCTCTTCTGATAGAAAATATAAAAAAAAGGATAAAAAAAGTGGTTATCATACTCTAATTAATTTAATATTAGAAAATAAATCACAATCAAACTTAGAAAATATTTATCTTGATAAAATAAATGGATTATGAAACATCGCAAAACTGAGTGCCTCAAAAAATACAACTCTGCTTATTTCTCTGCTTGAGTTGTACCTGCATACAATAAAACACGCAAAAAATGATTGATTTAAAATTTTCATACTCGATCAGCCAGAGAATTTCCTTCACCCACATGCAACGAAGTTGATTGATAATTTATTATTAAAAATATCTTCTTTGCAAAATACACAAATTTTTTATTCTACTCATTCGCCGGATTTAGTAGCAAATTTTAAGAAAAATATATATGAACTTTCTGACGTAATTTTTGTACATAGAGAAAATAATTATTCAAAAGCAAAAAAATTACAAAATCCAAATAAGCGTTATAATAAAATCATGATTAATCTAATTTTTAAAAATGCTTCTATATTTTTTTCTGATGCAGTAATTTTAGTAGAGTGAGAAACTGAAAGAGTAGCTTTGCCAAATATTTATGAAAATTGGGATTGGAAAAACGAAAAGTTGCATATAAAACAAGATGATGATAATTTTAATCTTGAACTCAAAAATATAAATATTATCGATGTTGGTTGAAAATGAGCTTTATCAGAATGGTATTCATTTTCGTGTGAAGTATTTTGAAAAGAAAATGTTTTTGCGATGATTGATAAAGATCCTGATTATCAAGAAGACAAAGAAATGATTATCAGAACTATCAAAAAAGTTCATCGTATTGATAATGTATATGAAAGTGAATTTAAGAATTATAACTGGATTGTTTTAGATGGAGAATTTGAGGCTTATTATAAAAAATCTGTTATTCAGCAATTTTTAACAGAAACAATATACGAAAGGAGTGAAAAATTTTGAGATAAAAAAGACCCAAGAAAAATTCAAGAAAATATAGAAATACTAGAAACAAGAATGAAAAAATTAAATGATTCTAGTAAAATTTCAAAAGAGTATGCAAAATTATTTAAAAAATATTTTAATAAGTATTGAAAACCAACGATTGCGTTTAACTTATCGACATATTTATCAAAAAATAAATGATATAAATCATGAATTATAGAAAATTTTAAATTTATTATCGAGAAATTAGAGAAATAAAAAAATAAAACCAACAAAGTTGGTTTTATTTTTTTTTATGTTATATTTATCATAATTAATATATAACTAATTAAAATGGAGGAATTAATATTGTATATGATTGGTACACTTTTTATTGGTGGAATATCCGGTTTATGAGTATTTCAAGAAATTAATCACAACTCTCCTAGAGAGACTGTTGAAAAAAATATTCAGGCAAATTTAGTCTTAGATTCTATGTTCAGTAATCAATATTACTGAATTGAGAATTCTAATATTTTTCCACTTAAGGATAAAGAAGTTTCAAATACTATTTGAAAATTTAATAAAGAATGTTTACAAATACCAGGTATGGATATGTGTGAAGCAGTAGTAATGTCCTATGAATATAATCACTCAGAAAGTAGCTGTCAGATGGTACAAACTTGATGATGTAGTGACTGGTTACATTCATCTAAAAATAGCTGTCAAAATAGCTGTAATTGGATAAAAACTTCAGAAAATTTATGACATTGATTTTTTCTTATCAATAAAAATGTATTTTATTATAATAAACCTGTTAATGGGCTTGATAAAAATACATTTCAAATACTTGATGAATGATTAACCAAAGATAAAAATTATCTTTATATACAATGAGATAAAATAACACGTTTTTCACTTACAGATGTTTTAGCAATCGATAAAACTGAAGATTTTTATCATTATAATTATTCTATAGTAACAAAAAAATGAATTTATAAATATGGAAAAACAAATAAGTCTTGAGAGAATATGAAATATTTATGATTAAACACTACAAGAGGAGAGAAAAAGCTTCAATATTTCTCAAAAGATTGGACGATTTGGAACAATACACTAAGATTTCAGAACAAAAAACCTAATCTGTTCAAGAGTACAGTTTATTGAATAAATAGATGTTATGTATGAAATGATGAACAACTGTTATATCACTGAGATAGTTCATTTGATATTACTATAAATACTAATTTTGATATTAAAACACTCAAAATGCATGACTGTGATCTTCTAGAAGATGAAAAATGATATATTTATACATGAGAAAGAATTACAAAAGAAAGTGAAAAATATATAAAAGAAAATCTGCATAACTATAACAAAAAAAATATAAAATATATAATAGACAATCAAAACGTAAAACATATTGATGCTTATGATTTTGAATAAAAAAAACCAACTTTGTTGGTTTTTTTTATTCTCTATTTTCTCATTTATAATAAATTCTTGCTCTTTTTCATGATGATTTTTGGTCAATCATTGGAGGAAAATATCAATCTAGAGAATACTTTATTGGATCATGGATTTCCTGAGGAGAAAATCTATCTAATTCTGGAATATATTTTTTTACATATTCACTATTTTTATCGAATTTTTGTGACTGTAAAATAGGATTAAAAACTCTTAATGGTTTTGGATCAGGTCAAACTGATGCTGACCATTGCCAATTTCATATATTTATTGTTTCATCATAGTCTAATAAATATTTTTTGAAAAAATTTTCTCACATCTTCCAATCAATAAGTAAATTCTTGGTTAAAAAACTAGCAACAACCATACGAACTCTCCCGTGCATAAAATTTGTCTCTTTTAATTGAATTATAGCTGCATCAATAATTGGGTATCAAGTTTCTGCATTACAGAATTTTTCAAAATCTTCTTTTTTATTAATCCAATCAATATTTCTTCTTTTTTCCTGAAATTCTAAATAATCAACTTCCGGAAAATTATAACGAATATGATGCCAGAATTCTCTCCAGGCAATTTCTTTTACAAAAGTTTCATTATAATCACGTGTTCTAAGAAATAACCATCTCGGGGAAATTTTTCAAAATCTGAGATATGGTGAAAGTTTTGATGTCCCAAGTTCTATTGCGGGAAAATCTTTAAAATCTTCATAAGTATCAAAATTGAATTCTGATAATGATTTTTTTATAGTATCCAATGTAAAATATGGATGTTTTTTATTTGGAATTTCTATGTTGTTATTAATTGAAAATTCAGTATTAATTTTTTCTATTTTAAGTAGATCTAATTCTATAGAATCTAGCTCTCTTCTCCATATTTTATAAAATGGAGTAAATACTTTTCTGTATGGGATTTTTTCTGGTGGGAATATCAAAAAGTCATTATAATTAAATAATTGTATATTTTGACTATTACAAAAGTTTAATATATTTAAATCTCTATTTTTTCCATATGAACTATAAGAGTTATTTAAAAACACTGAATCAATGTTATATTCTTTAATTAATTCTGGAAATATTATTTCTGGAACACCTTCAAAAACATATAAATCACTTCCCTTTTCTTGTAATTCTCTTTTTAAATCTGTCAGTAATTCATATAAAAATAAAAATCGTTTATCTTCTTTTCAAAACTCATTTTGTAAGTTTTCATCAATTATAAAAATTGGTAATATATTTTCTGATTTTTGTACAGCATTGAACAATCAAATATTATCAAATGTTCTTAAATCCTGACGAAACCAAAAAATTGATTTTTTAAACATATTTTTTGGTTAAAGATTAATTTTTTTGCCTGAATCAGAAAGTTCAATTAAGTCTTCTGGGTAAGGTTGTAAAATTGATTGATTTAAAACATATTCTATATTATGTGATATTGCTTGTGATTTTAACAAATGAATAATTACAGACGTTGGGATTCTTCATTCTTTATACAATTCTAAAGTATTCAGAAAAAATTCTTTTTCTTCACTTGAAATATATTTTTTAAAATATCAAAAAATATGAAAAATTGCATTAAGGAAATTTTTCTGTGTTTTTCTTTCTAAAAATAATTCTTTTAGATGGCGTTCATATGCTTGTTCGATATCATCGTAATTTGTTTTATCGTAACAAGCTAATATATTTCATAACTTATTGAGTTCTGATTGAGAAAAAGACATAAATAAATATTTATGCTTTGCTTGAAAATTCATTAATGCTGATATTTTCTTTTCTGATTTTATTTCTCTAAATTCCGCGAGAGTAAAAATTTTCATTAAAAATTCGTCTCTAATTTGGAAATTTAAAATTCTCCCATCGTCTTCCTTTGGAATAAGTGGGAAATTTTTGTATAAATATTTTGCAAAAAATCATGCCTTGAGATG
The DNA here is from genome assembly GCA_913055215.1 of uncultured Candidatus Altimarinota bacterium. Taxonomy (GTDB): domain Bacteria; phylum Patescibacteriota; class Gracilibacteria; order BD1-5; family UBA6164; genus CAJXJP01. The sequence goes on from CAJXJP010000007.1 coordinate 32,859, forward strand.
CTCAATTTTTTCTAATCAAGAATCTCAGTTATTTATTTTTGCATCTCTTAATGCACAAGAAGGGCTGCGTGATTTTAAAATAGCTCAATCTAATTCTTCTAATTTTTCAAAAAAGTTTCATGAAAAATTATTCATTTTATCAGTTAAGTCTCTGTTTGTACCAAGTTCTTGTAATCTTAAATCTTTTTCGACATTAATCATACGAATTGGTGTGCGTGGAGTTCCAAGTCCAATCGCAACTTCTGGGCAAACAGGTATAAAATCTACAAATTTTTGTAATTTATAGACAAGTGGTGAATTTAATCTCATGCCGTTATAACGACAACTATCAAATTCTAAACACTTACTCACTAATATTATTGGTCTAGCAAATTTCATATTTTTATAAATAGAAAATAATACGCGTTCCAAATACAGAGGGTTCTTATAATTATATAACTTATAATCAATAATTCAAGAAAATAAAAAAGATGAGAAATATTTCTCATCTTTTTATATAACAAATGCGTTATCCGAAAATATTAGTTTTTCATCATAATATATTTTATCAACGTCTGGAAAAACATCTATATGAAATCTTTGTGTAACTTTTCTATGGAATTTCTTTCTATAAATTCAATGTTTTTTTCACATAGAAAAGTGAAAACCAGCTTTTCTTTCAAAAGCATTTACATCATTAAGGGGTTTATCATTTGAAATTTCAGGATTTAATCAAAAACCGAGTTCTCTCAAATACACAACTCATTCTTCACTTCCAGCTATTTTATCTAGGAATTCTCTAAAAACTGGTGGACATTTAGGATCGTCACATGTTATTAAAGATTTATTAATTTTAATAATAAATGGCTCACAAAAATGAATATTAAAATTAAAATCTGGGTAACAATTTATAGATAATTCTCAGTTTACTTGATCAAAATCTACACTTTCTGAAAAGTTTTCTCACATTGGTAAAGTTGAACCTCTATTCCCTCATCTGTAATCTCAAATATTTTGCTTCATATCTTCAAAACCTCCTGAAATTTCTAAAGTTTTTCCATCTTTACATACAATTTTTGCTGTTTGAGCATTATCTGAAATATCTTTAAATACATTTGAAAGTCTTGAAAACTCTTCTCATTGGTAAGAAATTGCATTAATATATGTTTCACTCTCTGTCTCCTTCAGGTAACTTAAATGATTGTGTTCCAAACATCAAACTCATGCCTTATGAAGAGTCATTCTAATCCTAAAGTCATCTAAACGAAAATTTGTTGATTGGACTAAAACTACTGTTGAATCTTTTACTAAAGATAATAATTTTTCTTTTAACTCTTCTTTATCAATTTCTCAAATATTAATTACTTCTGAATTACTTATTGATTGTAAATTTTCTTTGTATGCTTCTCCAATTTCTTGAGCCAGAGTACATTCTGTATCATAAACAACTACGATTTTTTGCTCAGAATAAGGTATTTCATTAATCTGTAAATTTTTCTCAAGTATATCTTTTGTTGCTTGTAATATTTTTTGATTCATTTTATTTATTTATTTATTTATTTATTTATTTATTTATTTATTTATTTATTTATT
>CAJXJP010000008.1 GCA_913055215.1 uncultured Candidatus Altimarinota bacterium
GAATAAAATATATTATTTTGTTATACTGAATATATATATTAAATAAAGGAGATATATTATGAAAAATTGAGTTATAGGGACTATTTCCCATTCTAGTTTTGCTGTTTCTGCCATAGAAAAACCATTTAAGTCTGATAATAATACGGATAGAATGAGAGATAATATAGAAAGTCAAACTATTAATATAATAGAAGAAGATCTTCAAAAAGAAGAATTTTCGAAGTTATCTGAAATATTAATTAATGCAACAGTGTTAAAATTTGAAGAGTTATTACCTGCAAGTTACGTTGCAAAAATTTATGAAGATAATGCATGAAAAAAATAAAAAAAACTCTAAATATTAGAGTTTTTTTTATTTTTTCTTTGACAAAGAAACTTATTTTCCTAAACTACCTTGTAATACAAAGTAGTAATTTTTATGATAAAGCCTATAGAAATTACTTTTTTTGTAGAATACTACTATGTAATACAAGGTATCTTATGTCAGAGAATTTAGAAAAAATATCTTCTCAAATGAGAAAGGGGATACTTGAATATATTATTTTGACCATTATTAATAATTGAGAAGTGTATTCTTCGGATATTATTAAAATATTAAAAGAAAATAATTTAATTGTGGTTGAATGAACATTGTATCCATTACTATCTCGTTTGAGAAAAGATTCAATTATCACATACTATTGGGTTGAGTCGCAATCTTGACCACCAAGGAAGTATTTCAAACTTACAAAGGAATGAAAAGAACTTCATAAAAATATGTGAATTATATGGGGAGAATTACAAATAGCAGTAAAAAATATTACTGAAAATTAAAATTTAAAAACTATTTTTTGTTATGAAAATTAACGGACAAAATTACGAAATATCGGAAACATCATCAGTTTTTCTAAAAAAATATTTAGAAAGAATGAAAAGCTATATTGAAATTAACAATATTGAAATTGAAGTGTATGAAGATATAGAAGAAAGAATTTCTGAAAAATTTACAGAAATTTGAGGAGAAATATCTGATAAATCTATTATAGATATAGTAAATGAAATTTGAGAACCAGATGAAATATTTTCAGAACTTATTTCAGAAAAAGAAGAAACTAAAGGATCTAGATTTCAAAAAAATGCAGAAATGAATTTTAAAAAATATTTTTCTGATAAAAATGAACCACTGACTAAATGTGATGAAAATTCCATTATCGATGGGGTTTGTTCAGGGATAGCTAAAAGATACGGAATTGATGCATTATGGCTTCGTTTAGCATTTGTTTGTGGATTATTCTTATGAGGATCAACAATAATTCTCTACATTGTGTTAATGTTTATTTTGCCAGATGACAAATCTAAAAAAAAAAGAAATAAACCTGTAGAAGTAAAAGAAAAAAATGAATTTAGGAAATCAGCAGAAAAAAAGCTAGATAGTACAAAAAAACAATTAGAAGCAATTCCAGAAAAAGCGAAAGTTTTAGGAAAACAATTTGAAAGTTCACAAGTTATGAAAAATACATCAGGAGGAATTTCTGGTTTTTTCAAAAAAATAGTGAAATCACTGTGTAGTTTTTTTAAAAAATTAATCTATGTTTTATTTAATGTTGTAAGAATAGGGGTTGGACTAGTATTTCTTGTTGCAGCTATTCCAGCGCTATTAAGTTTACTATTTGTAGTTGGTATCACATTTGTTCAACCAGAATTTAATGGACAATTACTTTTTGCAGATTTATCATTATTTTTAAAAATTTGACTTGTTTGATTATTATTTTCATTTGTGTTCTTATCAATTTGAATTTTCTTAAAGTTCATGTATGGGAAAATTTTTGCGAATGCATTAATGATTAGTGGTCTTTTATGAATTTTTGCTTTTGTATTTGTTTCAGGAATTGGTTTTTTCCAAACTTTTGATAACTTTTCAAATGTTTATACACAAAAACAATCTTTAGAAATAGAAGGGAAATCGATTCAGTTCGAGTCATTAGATTTCATTTGATGAGAAGAACAAATGGGAGGAAATATTAATTGGGTAGATAATTTTGATATTATTTCTAAAAAATCATGAAATCTCACAATAGAAATTGAAACAGAAATTAATAGAAAAAACCAAAAAGATGCAGATGAAATTTTTAAAAAATTAACTCCAATCACTTTAACGAATAATGAAGGTATTGTAACCATTGATGCAGAAAAAAGTACAGCTTTTTCAGAACCAGTAAATTATGCATTTTTAAGAAAAAATATAAAAATATATGTTCCAGAAGATGTAGAACTTAATATTTGAAGATTAGATTATTGAAGATTGCCATATGTGCATAATCTTTTTAATGAAAATAATCATAGAATATACCGTTTATGGGAATGTGAAAATAAAATGCTTAAATTTAATAATGAATTATGAGGATTTCAATGTATTACAAAAATACAAAATAATATAGAGCAATAAAAAAAACGAATCATAGATTCGTTTTTTTTTATTTTTATACTCTTTCAAGATTTTCTTCAATTCTTTCCATTACCGTTTTATTGATGAGAGTATTTCCTGATGAAATCATTTCTAAAATATTATCAATTTTTAAAACAATTACTTCAACTTCACCAATAGCTGTTACAGTTGCGGTTCTTTCTTCTTCATTAAGTAAAGCAATTTCACCAAAAATATCTCCAGTAGATAATTCAGCAACATGTTGTCATCTTATACTAATAGCAACATGACCTTCTTTTAATATATATCATTCTCAATTTGATTCTTCTCATTCGAGTAAAATCATTTCATCTTCATGAAATACTTTCGTTGAGCAACCATCGATAATATTATCAATAATATTTGATTCGAGACCAGCAAATATTTTTAGCTTATAAATACTTTCTATCATAATTCTGAGTATAAAAAAAATAATCCTTTCATATGAATAATATCATATAGAAAAGATTATTTCAAATTTTACATAGTATATCCGTCTTTTTCGTATTTTTCCTTAAAATCTTTAATCAGTGCCCAAAAAGTATTTTCTGTAAATTTAGGAAAATTCTTTTCATTTTCCCGAACAAGACCAAATTTAATTTTATTTCTCATTGTATCATCTCAAACAGGACAATTACAAGGTGAGAAAGGAATCTCTCTTTGTCTTACAAGATTTACGATTTCTTTTTCTCTTAAATAAGCCATTGGTCTGATGAATGTTATTTTTCATAGACTCATTTTATTTACAGGAGGCATGATTTTCAATTTTCTCCCTTCTATAAGATTCATCATGCTAGTAACAACAATATCATCCATATGATGCCCAAAACAAATTTTTGTTGCACCCCGTTTTTCACAAAGTTTAAACATAGCAATTCTTCTTGCATATGCACACCATTGACAACTTTGACCAACACCATCATTTAATTTTGATTCTTTTGGAAGAGAAAGATTGATTTTTTCTAGGGGAATATTTAGTTCGTTTTCAAAGTATTCTTTTTTTTCTTGAAAATTGATATCACAATCAATTAAGAAATCTTTAAAAATATATACCGCTCTTATTTTGAATTTAACTTTTGAATGTTTCAGGATTTGACTCATTAAATATCATAGTGCCATAGAGTCTTTTCATCAAGAAACCCCAATAATGATAGTTTCTCCTTCTTGGATCATATCAAAATCATGAATTGCATTACGCATTTTTTTCAGTAATTTTTTCTCTAGAGTGCTCATAAATGGCTAAAAATTGATAAATTAAATTTTTTTACGAAACACAGTATATAAAAAAAGCTAGTATTTACAAACAATACTAACTTTTTTTATATACAATAGATATATGGACTAATTATTTAGCCATTTCTTCTGATTCAACTTCAGTAGCAGCTTCAATTTCAGTAGCTTCAACTTCAGTAGCTTCTTCAGCAACAACTTCTTCAGTAGCAGCTTCAACTTCAGCAGCAACTTCTTCAGCAACAACTTCTACACCAGTAGCAGTAGCTTCAACTTCAGTAGTAACTTCTTCTTTAGTACAAGAAGCAAGGAATGCTAATGAAAGCATAGCAATAATTGCGATAATTTTTTTCATATCGTTTATAACCTTACAAAATAAAATTCTTAGGTGCCCATATTATAGGGATTTATGTCAATTTACAATAAAAATAATGGTAAAAAATATTTTTTAAATTTACAATATATTAAAATGTTTTATAATATAGTATTTTGAATATTTTCCGTTTGTATTTTTTAAATTATTATTTATAGTAATCTATATTTAGTTTATAATATGTATTTCATGACGAGAAAAAGAAGTTCAGTAAGTAAAAATTTGAAAGATTATATGGTGCCAATTGCTGGAGCTGTACTCGTGTTATTACTTATTATTAGTATATTCACAGGGGGAACAACAGAAACAGAAACAACAAAAGAAAATAAAACAGGTTTTGTCTTAACATTTGATAATGATGATACAGAAGCTAAAATAATTTATCCAGGAGGAAAAGAAGTAAAAATAGCATCAGATGCAACTTTATATAAATGAGAAGAAGTAAATGTTATAAATGGTTGAGTAAGTATTCAATTAGATAATGTTGCTCAAGCAAAATTAGCGAAACTTGCTGAAACAAAATATACTGACAATGGTGAAATTTATCATAAATCATCAGATATTTGGTTAGAATCATTAGCTGATATTAAAGTAATAACAAAATTTACGGATATTGCATTAAGAAATGGTTCTGTACTTTCTATTTCTGAAAATGAAATGTCTACAACAGCATATCTATTAAAAGGTTTTGCAGAAATTTCAAACAAAGCAGGGAAGTCTACAGTTTTAGCTCCAGGTCAAAAAATTTCTATTTCTAGAATGGATGCAAAAAATGAAGATTTTGATGCAAAATTAGCAAAAGCAGATATTGATGATTACTACAAACAATTAGATTGGTTTATTAAAAACAATGGAGCAAGTTATCTTGATGCATTAAAAAATCCAAATACAGAAGATAAAACATCAACTGGGACAACAACAAAAACTCCAACTCAATCAGGAAATAGAGTTCTTACTTTTTCTAATATTTCTGATGGAGCGCAAGTTTCTGATTCAACTGTAAATGTTATTGGGAACTACTCTGATGAAACTATTGTTAAAATCACATTAGCGGGACAAGAAGCACAATTAAATAAAACAAATAAATCATTTAAATTTGAAAATGTTGATACATCATTAAATGAAAATGATTTAGTATTTAGAGCTATTGATGATGCAGGTGATGTATTAGAAAGAAAAATCGTTACAGTTTACTACGATAATGCTGTTTCTGGATCAACTGGTGGAACTTTCCCAGTAAAAAACTATCAAGTAGATGCAAGCCAATTCTTATTTACGGCACCATCAAAAAATAATGTATTTACAACTACAAATGATTTCATTACGATAAAATGAGTTGTGAAAAATAAAAATATATGAAAAGTTACAGTAAATGGTTACCAATTAAAATCATATAATAAAACATATGGAACTTGGAGATATCATGCTGCTACTAAAAATAACAACTTACAATTAGGATCTAATGTTTATGAAGTGAAATATTATGATAAAGATAATAAAGTAATTTTCAGAAATACTTATACAATTGTTAGAAAAACAGCTGCTGGATGAATCTCAACACAAAAATCATGAGGGACTTACAGTAATGAAGCATAAAAAAAGATGAGATATAATCTCATCTTTTTTTTGTTTTGAATGTTTAACATGAACAACCAGTTCCGCAAGATCCATCTGAATCTTTACTTCCACAAGATCATCCTTCTCCGCCTCAAATAATACTAATAAACATTGATTTTAGTTCCTCATTTTCAGGGATAATTCCTTCAAAAATCGTATCTTGGAAATCAATAGCTTCTTCTTCAATAACAAGAGCAGGTTCTTTTGTTATGCTCAGATCAGTTTTTAATGCTTCATCTTGAGTAAGTTCAACTTTTATAAAATCACTTAATCCAAGCTCTTCTAGTACAGTTAATACTTTAGTGTGTAGTTCAGATGTATTTTCTTCAGTTCAAAATAATTTAATTTTCATTTTTTTAATATCAATAATAAAAAAGAGTATTCGAATTATATTCGAAATACTCTTTTTGAAAAGTTTTTTCTTGTAGAAATTTATGCTTATTTAGCAGCAAAAAAATCAACGTGTAAGAAATCTCCAGTAACAGGATTTCTTTGAACTTCTTTAACCATAACGTTAAGAGTTTTTCCATCAACTGTTAGTTCGATAGCATTTTCTTGTCCAGATTTTCTGAAAGTTTTTAAGAATTCAGAGTAGTTAAGTTTAATAACTGTAGCAGCAACTTCTTGACCGTATACAATAGCTGGAACCATTTTTTCAGCTCTTACTTCACTTAATTTTTCTTCTGTTGATCTAAGTTCAGCGTTTAATACTAATTTTTCCATATGTAATAATTGATAGTTTTTAAAAATAGTTTTTTTTTATTAAAAAGCGAACGAATTGTAACAAAAAAAAGGGTTTTGGCAAATGTTTTTTCACTTTTTTTTATTACAGCACTTTTTTTATTTTTTCCTGTTGTTAACGCACGATTATTTTATCATTGCTAATTTCAAAATTGAGTTTGTAAATTCATTTTTTTGAAAGAATTAATGCTTCACCATCGCGGTTTACATAAAAGTCTTTAATCTTATCTTGTTCAGCTTCAATTTGTCCAATATACGTTAAACTTGTTGTATTTTTCTTATTTGTTGTATTTGGTTGAAATACCCAAACTTTATTATTCATCAAAATATATACGTAATTTAAACTCACACCAGCTTTAATTTTAATAGGACTTGTTCCGTCATTTTTGTAGTTTTTTGGAAGTTTATTTAAAACAATTCCTTCGAGTCTATATTTTGGAGAACGGAAGAATTTTACAATTGAGAGATCAGATTTTAAGATATAAAATCCACCATCAATACTTATACTTAGGATTTCTCATAATTGTTTTAAATCTTCTTCTTTTAGGTATCAGTCTCATTTATTAAAACTTTTTGTTGAAAGAGCATGTCTATATATTTGGTTATTATCTTGACCAAGTAAGTATAGATTTGAACCGTAGCTGGCAATATCTTTATGTTTTTGCCAAGTTTTTTGTCCGCTTACATCGATAAAACTAAAACGTCCACTTTTTGAAAATTGTACAACACGTGATTGATTGGTTGTAAGGTAAATAGATGTTCCAATATTTACTGCTTTTGTGAAAAATTCATCATCATTTAGTCAGCTAAACAATGAAGTTTTTGGAGTGTTATTTGTAATAATTGGTCAAATAATACCTTTTTTCTCAATCGAATAGAGTTTTTTATTGTTTTTTATAATTTGAATTGAGTTAGATAGATCTGATTCAAATATCGAATTATCTGCATTTGCTCTAAATGACTCTATTTTATTAAATTGTTTTTTAAGAATTCCAATTTCATCTTGAATTTTACTTATGTCGTTCAGAAACATTTGTTGAGATTCGATTTCTGCAATGAGTTTTTCTGCTTCTGTGACATGAAGTTCAAAAATATCCATATTGTTTAAATTTTCACTAGCGAGACTTAAATAAGTTTTTGCTGCTTGAAGATTACTTTTTGATAGTTCTTTTGATTTATCCTCAGTAGTAATATTTACAAAAGTAGAAACTAATGAGAATAAAAATACAAGACAAACACTAATTCAACATAAGAAAATTACATTTTTTAATAATTTTGATTGATTCATGATTTTTTCATGAATATTTTGAAAAGAAGCGAGAGTTCTTTTTGCAAAATTATTATCCAGAAGTTTAATTCCAATTTCTTTTGCTTGTGTAAGATATGGATTTTCTTCACTGGCTTCGAAAGTATCGAATTTTTTATACAGAATATTTGAAATTGCGATATTTTCTGAAGTAATTTCAGTTTTTAAAATATCTGTAATATTTTGATGGAAAATATCAATATTATGATCTTGAGTTAATCCATCTAATATATCACTTTCACTTAAATATTTTTCTGAAGAAGTATTTGTAAAAATAACCACTTCTCCATCACTTAATTTTCAATTAGAAATAAATCAAAATTCAAAAGTATTGCTATTATCTTCTGTGAGAGGAATTATTTCATGATCCTTATTTACCAATAGAGCAGAAGCTTCTCAGATATTTGAAAATACTAAGTTATTTCCATTAAGTATTCAAATAACCATATCAATTTTTACTTCCTTGTCTGTGTCTATTTTCCAAGTTTTTAAAAAAGCATTAATATTTTCAAGTGCAATAGAGAAATCTTCATAGGTTTCTGTGATTGAAATCTTGTCGATTATATAATCAAGTGAGTTTTTCATTATCAGTTCACACAGGTTGTGGTTTTTTGAACTAAGAATGATAAAACAGTCTAAATCTGTATCAAGAGAAATGTTTTTTTGTAGGATTAGATTGTCTTTTTGAAATTGTAATTTTTCAGATTGTATTTCGAACATTGTTTCTTTTCTATTAAGGGACAAAAATCATAATTTGGAATCTTTTTTTTAAGTATATAGAAAAGAAATAATTTTCAAAAATAATTTATAAAAGAAATGCATCATATATTAAAGGAGCAGTGATGAAAATTAAACCAAGCAGTAAACTATGGACGTTTTCTTCTCTATTTCCTGCATCAGCAAAATTGAGTGCAAAATAGCTAATTATCAGCCAAATTCCGCTAATAATTGAAACTATAAGTAAAACAAATTGAGTACTTCAAGGGAGCATTGAAAAGAAGTACCAAGAACTAATACATATTGGATAAAAAACAAATAAGGTAACTAAATATTTTCAAAGCATAGTGTAAAAATTAATTCGATTATATGTATAATATATTATTTATATATCAAAATCAATAGAATTATTTGCATTTTATTTTCTCAGGATATAATAATTTCACAAAAAGGAGTTTACTTAATAAGTATAAAAAAATTGTTTAAAATTAATTGATGAAAACCACTTTCAGGTTCAGTAAAAATTAGTGGTTCAAAAAATGCAGCACTTCCTATTTTGGGGGCAGCACTTCTAGTAAACGGGAAAGTAACTCTTCATGGAATGCCAAAAATTGGAGATGTAATGACATTTCTAGAAATTATGAAAGATGTATGAGTTCAATATACTTTTGAATGAAATACTTTGCATTTCGATGCATCTGATTTAAAAAAAGACAACTTAGATATAGAAAAATTAAAAAAAATCCGTGCTTCTATTTTCTTATTAGCACCTTTACTTCATTTCTTTGGAAGTATTTCAATGCCACTTCCTGGAGGATGTGTTATTGGGAAAAGACCAGTTGATGATCATATTAATGGACTAAAAAGAATTGGATATTCAGCAACTATGAAAGAAGAGTCAATTGAACTTGATGGTTCGGTTGAAGCATGAGATAGAACGATTAACGCTGGTTTCTCAGTTTCTGGAACTGAAAATTTATTAGTAGCAAATGTTTTAAGAAAAGGAACTACTACGATTGAATTAGCAGCAATTGAGCCGCACGTTATGAATTTAATTGATTTCTTAAGAGCAGCAGGAGCCAATATTAAAATTCGTTATAATCATACAATTATCGTTGAATGAGTTGATTCATTAAGTGATGGATTTGAATTTACGGTTGTACCAGATTATATTCAATCAGGAACATATATGGTTATTGCCGCTTTAGCATCTGAAGAATATTTAGATATTGAAAATGCAAGAATCGAGGATCTATATGTTTATATAGAAAAATTAAAAGAAGCAGGAGTAAAAGTTGAAGATTTATGAAATGATACTTTAAGAGTATTTAAAGCAAATGAATTAAATGCTGTAAAAGTACAAACAAATGTATTTCCTGGATTTCCAACAGATTTACAATCACCATTTGGTGTGTTAATGACTCAAGCTGAATGAACAAATAAGCTTCATGAAGTTATGTTTGAAAATAGACTAAATTTCTTGTTTGAACTTGAAAAAATGAGAGCAAATGTAGCGATGTTAAATCCACACGAAGCACTGATTTTTGGGAAAAAACAATTAAAATGAGGAGTTACAGTAACTTCTTGGGATCTGAGAGCCGGTGCAGCAATGGTTATTGCAGGACTGATTGCTGAAGGAGCAACAACCGTAACAAATGTTGAATATATTCATAGAGGGTATGAAGATTTTGTAGAAACTTTAAAATCTTTAGGCGCTGATATTGAAGAAATAACTGAATAATTTATATAATAAAACGATACGTATGAAACTTTTACCGATTTGATTAATTTTATTTTGAGCTGTTGTAATTTTCTTTCCAGAATTTTTAGCATACTTAATTGGATGATTTTTTGTATTTATGTGAATAAATGCATTAATTATTTCAAAACTTATGAAAAAGAAAGATAATATGAAAGGGGATGATTATGTTCAATTTGGAAAATATAAAATATATAAATAAAAAGTAGCCGGGACGGCTACTTTTTATTTTGTTTTTCTTGCAAAGAAACAGAAAAACATTTATAATGAAAAAAATTTCTTATTCTACATATTATGTTTGAAAATATATTATTTTGGCTCATTATCTGATTAATTTCATTTTTCCCAATCGTTCTTTGGGGATATGTTTTTTCGTATATTGATAATTCTGTCGTAAATAAAAAAAGGTTTCTTGTATGAGTTTTGTGATGAGCCTTATCTGTAATTCCTATACTGTATATGGATAAGATAGGGGACTTGTTACATTTTCCTTATATTAACAGTTTTTATTTTGCTTCACAAATCCAGAACTTTTTTACAAGTATGCAGTTTTGAGCATCACTTTCTCTCTTTTTTGCTTTTGTGGTTATTTGCTCATTTTTATTTTGAGTATTTGTTCATAAGTGAAAAAATATAATTACAAGATATACAAAAAATATTCTTACATTTTTGTTGTTTATAGTTTGATTATCTCTGGCTGTATTTTTGATTAATTTTGTGCTTTCGTGAATTGATATGGAAATCAAAGATACTGTTGCTTTTTGAGATGTGATTTTCAATTCATTAAAATTAATAATTTTTTATTATGTTATAGTTGCCTTTATAGAGGAGGCGAGTAAGCATTTTAATTTTTTACAATCAAGTAGTCTTCAAATTACGTCGATTCAGCAATGAGTTTTATATGCTATTTTTGTTGCATTGGGTTTTGCGTTTATAGAAAATATTTTGTATTTTTCAAGTAGCTATAATCAAAATTGATTTTCTTCGGACTTTATGAAAATTTATTTTTATCGTTCAACTTTCGCGGTCATTGTTCATGTGTTATGTAGTAGTGTTGTTGCATTTTATTTTACAAAAGCACTACTTTTATATAGGGAAAAAGAATTGAGTTTTCCATATTTAAAAATATTTTTATTTGGATTATCTTTTTGAGTTTGATTACATCTTTTATTTGATGTGGCGCTGAGTTTAGGTTTTACTTTTATTATGTTTTTATATTTTATTGGTTGATATTTATACGTGAGTAGTATTTTCTATACGGATGAAGATTAAAAAAAATCGAGAATTTATTCTCGATTTTTTTGTTTTTTATATTTATCTTATTGGAAAAAATTCTTTAGTTTCTGTGATTTTCCATTTTGGATCATGATCTTTTAATATTTTTAGTATTCAGTTGAAATGTAATTCGCCGTATGTAGCATAAATATATTTATGATCAGAATTGATAATTTCATCTGCAACTACTTCATTTCTATGGTTGAGTATTACATGGAAAAGTTCTTGGTTTGCAAAATTGTCGGCAATTACTTTTTGTAAGGCATTAGATTTTGAAATAAAATTGAGTAAACCTTGGTTTATATAATTAATAAGAGCTAATTCTTTTTCTGAACGACCAGCAAGTTCTTCTACGATTTGATTACTGATATCAACTGGAGGTTTTATATGATGCTCAGTTGTTGAACCAGATTGTAATTTTTCATATTCGCTTACGATTTCATCTAAGCTCACATCAACATTAAAATCTAAATCATTCACTTGATTTAAAAATAGCATATTATCTTGTGCAACAACTCCGTAAACTTTCGACATATTTCTATAAAGATCTTCGTTGAATTCTACACCGAGTGCTTTATTAAATTTTTCTTGGTTTTCTTTTGATCCAGGTTTTACTCATTCAAAGTAATATACAGCACCTTCTTTTTTAGCATTTTCAATATTTGCTCTCACTTGTTCATAAAAATCAGGATTAGCAATATGAATCATTGTTTGAAATTGAAGTGTTTTTTCACCGTTAGAAAGTGTATATTCCTTCATAGATTTCGGAGCATACTCATTGTTATAATAAAGAAAAGATCAGACTATTACACACAGTAAAGTTAAAATATTTACAGCACTTACAAAAAATTTTCTTGCATAGTCTGGAAAGATAAGTGGTTGAGATTTTGTGAAAAACTTCCAAGCTGTATAAAAAAAGAACGTGATAAATAAATAACAAAGTAATAATAATATGCTAGATAAAAATCAAATAAGCCCTTGAAAGTAGAAAACAACTCATAAGTAAATAGAAAATAAAATTATTGCTATGATTTCTTGTATTTTTACAATTTTCATGATATTTTAAGATAGTAAGTATATATTATGTATAAATATATAGATATTTTAAAAAAAGAAAGAAATATTTTCATAAATATCTCCATATTTGACAATATATTAGTTATTAAGTATAATTTACTTGTTATTTTAAAAATAAAAACAAAAGTTATGAAGAAATTATGAGGAATATTGGTTCTGATTTTTGGACTGATTTCACTATTTTTTACTCCGAGCGTTTCAGCTTGATTCGTAGATGATATTTTCGGCGGATGATGAGCAGGTGGAGGAAAACAAGTTCCAATATGTGCTGATTGAGAATGTAGTATCAATGACTGACTGAGTCAAGTTGAGTGAACAGTTGAAGGTATTGTTACCGATATAACAGCCTCACAATATATTCAAAAAATTGTACAACATTTGTTAACATTTCTCGGTATAGTAGGGGTAATCTATATTATATTTGCATGATTCCAGGTTCTTGTTTGAGCATGAGATGAAGAAAAGCTTAAATCATCAAAATCTACAATATTATATGTAGCTATAGGGTTATTGATTATCTTCTTAGCTGCTCCAATATTCCAATTTATTGTGGGAGTCTTTGATTCAACAGCTCAGACTGATACAGCAACTGCTACAATATCAATAAATGTTATGTAATAAAAACTAAAAACATAAAAATTACAAAATGACAAAATGTCAATAGGAAAATTTTGTCCCCTGTGATTTATAGTGTTACAATTATCTTATATATTTTATAAATTCTTTTTATGACTACTAAAAATGTATTAATGAAGAAAAGTCAAAATGCTTATTTAGCAAGTATTATTTTCTTCGCTTGTGTAATCTGTTTTACAATCGGATTAAAATTTTATAACAATTATTTAGAAGGATCAGTTGAAAAAACAACTGCTGAAATTCAAAATATTGAAACAAAAATTATAAATGTAAATGCCAACAAAAAAGTTAAAATTTACGCATTAGTAAAACAAAATGAAAAATCATTAGCAGAATTAGCTAATAGAAGCCAAATTACTAAATATATTAACCATTTAGATGCGCTTTCTAAAAATTATTCATTTAAATATGATGGTTTTGCTTTAGCAAATGGAGTTGTAACTTCACAATATACTTCAGTTTCTGATGAAGCGGGTATTGCATATCAAAAAGCAACAAAATTTATTTCTGAATATAGAGCTAATGAAGAAGCTTTATTCGATTTAAAATTTGTAAACCTTATTGCCGGATCGAGTGATAATGTTAAATTTTCTTTAAATTTACCAATCAAATAATAAATTTTAGCTATTAAAAATCAGTATATGTCAATTTATAAAAAAGATAATAAATTTATCTCATACCTAGTTATCTTATTATCATTATTTGTTCTTGTCTTATTTACAAAAACAGAAATCATGAATATGCAAGAAAATTTTGATTCAAGAGATACAGTTAACCTTGAACTTCAAGCAAAAACTAACGAATTATCAGAATTAAACGAAATCGAAAAATCTTTAAAAGAAGATGATTCAGCAACAAAAAGATATGAAGTATCAATCTCTGAAGATAAGTTAATGAATTATTTCTATGGTTACATCGAAACTATTGATTCTCAAGTAGGATCTGTTGCGATTAAATCAATCTCTATTTCTGAAGAAAAAGAAAATGAATTAGGATTTTTAGAAACATCAGTTACACTGAGTTTGAACGTTTCTAATGAAGCTGTTTTAAAACAATTTTTAGACTTTACAGTTCAAGAATCAGCAGATTATCAATTCTTTATTGATTCATTCTTCTTCCCAACTGATGGAAGAGAAGGCGGATTCTCAGTAAATCTACCATTAAAGTTATATTATAAATAGTCCTTAATTAATTCCTTATGGATAATAATTTTTCATCAATCGAATCGGAAAATAAAGAAGAAAATCTTTCATCTAAACAAATCATTTTATTTAAAAAAGTATCAATGGTTGATAAATATAACTTTTTTGAATACTTGGCTGTTATGATTGATGGGGGAGTTTCAATAACTGAAGCTTTGGATTCAGTAGAAAATAAAATCTCAAGCCCATATTTTAAAGAAAAAGTTAAAGAGTTAATTACCTATATTTCTAGTGGGGACTCATTTTCAAAATCTATGAAAAAAATGCCAGATGTATTTGATGCATCAGAAATTTCAATCGTAGAAGCATGAGAAACAACAGGGAAATTAGTATTTGCACTTTCTAAATTAAGTGATGATTTGAAAAAAATCTATAACTTAAGAAAAAAAGTAAAAGGGGCTCTTACGTACCCATTAATTATTTTCCTATTCTTATTGGCAGCTGTATGTATCGTATTAATTTACGTAATTCCAGCAATTATTCCAATGTTTGAAAATGCAAGTGTTGAATTGCCAATGGCTACAAAATCATTAATAGCAACGTCAGACTTTGTTATCAATAATTTTGCATTTATTGTTCTTTTCTTCATTACACTTTTTGTTCTGTTCATCGGATATAGAAATACTGAAAGTGGAAGAATGTCATTAGATGTTTTTGCATTAAAAGTACCATTAGTAGGGAAAGTTTACAGAAACTTCTTACTTGCTTCTATTTCTTCTACTCTTGGTAGTTTAATTGGAGCAGGTGTAACAGTAGTTAAAACATTAACTCTGACTTGAAAATCAACAAATAATGCTGCATATATGTATTTATTTGATGAAATTGTAGATCATGTTTCAAAAGGGGATAAAATTGTAGAATCAATGAGAGAAGTTGATCCTGAAAAATATTATTTCCCAGTAGATTATGTTCAAATGTTATCAGTTGGTGAAAAAACTGCATCACTTGAAAAAATTTCAGAAAAATTAAATGATCAATACGAAAAAGAAGTTGAATATGCTCTTGCAAGTTTAACAAAATGGATTGAACCATTGGCAATTCTAGTTGCGGCTATTTTTGTTTCTTGGTTTGCTTTTGCTATCTTTGGTGCGATTTTAAAAGTCACACAAACTATTGCATAAAACTAAACAAAAAAAGAACTAAAATACTTACGGTTTTTTAGTTCTTTTTCTACAAATACTCAATAAATGTTAACACATTTTACCTATGAAATTACATACAAAATCAGGGTTTACTCTGATTGAACTTATTATAGCGGTAACAGCTTTTTGTGTAATTGCTTTAACAGCAATTGCTCCATATAATCACTATATAAACAAAGCTAAATTAAAACAAACAGATAAAGAAGTCAGTCAAATGCTTTATGAAGCGAGAAATATGGCTATAAACGGTATAAGTACATGAAGTGGAAACTTATCGGTAGCTATATATTTTAACGCTCAATCATGAGGGAATGAGTCTATTGATATTTTAACTATGCCTCATAATTTTACGGAAGATAAAATTGATAGAGTTGTATGATCAGAAATAACTTTTCATAAAAATTATAAACTTCCCAAATGAGTAAAAATGAAAGAAATTGCATGACATAATAATGCATTATTTTTCTTTGATGCTATTACATGAAAAGGAAAATATTATTATTGGAATGTTTCAGGAATTCGCCAAGATCTCACTGATAATGTTATAAACATTGCCTATAATTATAAAGATTCAGATAAGAGTATTTTTAATCGTTCGATAGAATACTATACTCAAACAAATATTGTAGATTATTAATACTGTGAAAAATGAAAAATTTAAAATCAAATAAAAAAGGGTTTTCCATTATTGAAATTCTTGTAGGAATGTTTGTGTTTTCAATGTGAATAGTCAGTGTATATTTAGTGATTCATTCAATTATTAATATGAATGATTACAATAAAAACTATATTGTTACATCAAACTTAGCAAGAGAACAAATTGAATTAGTAAGGAATATTCGTGATTCAAATTATCAACAATTAAAAAAATATAACCAAATAAACCCAGCAAATGCAGAATATGACGCTGTATTTGAAGTATGAAAAAGTTATATTATTGAAAATGACTATAGAGGAATTGCAGATTTTCCAGTAAGAGTAACTGAAGTTACAAATCTTGCGGATAAAGAAATGTATAGAATGTGTTTAGATTCAAAAAATCGTTATACATATACATATGGTTGAACAAATCCAGATTGTGTAAAAGAATTGCAATATTATAGCTATGTTACTGTAAGTCCAGTTGAATTTACTGAGTGAGCAACAACGAAAACTATTTCAGATGCTTTAAAATTCAATGCAAAAATTGAATGGAATATTAGATGAAAACATACTTTTGAACTTCCTGTAATTATTGCAGACTGGAAAAGATTATAATAATTTAAAAAGAATATATGAAAAAAACAAATACAAGAGCTTTTACTCTCGTAGAAATGATTGTTTCTATTACAATTCTTTCATTAATTATGATTTCACTTATTGCTGTATATGTAATTACATCAGATGTAGCATTAAGATCAGAAATTAACAGAGCTATGCAAGAAAATCTAAAAACGGCTACTGAACAAATTTCAGAAGACCTTAGAAATAATAAACTTACATGAGTAAGTTCAAATATTAATTCTTGTAGTTTCAATGCTTTACCTGAATTTTATACAGAATGAACAAAACTTTGTACTTCAGAAAATAGTTATTATTTAGCTAAAAATGGGGTAAGAGTTATTGATGTTTCAAGTTGTGATGAATTACAAGAACATTGTGTATTATATAAAGAAAGGAAAGGACCTATTACGAATAGTCGTGTTTCTGTAAAAGATTTAAAATTTACGGTATCTACTGTTTATGAAGATAAAGTGACTATTTCTATGTTACTGCAACCAGCAGCAGGAAAGGGATATAAACCATCACTTATTAAAGATAATACTATTAGATTCCAAACGACTATTTCAGCTCGTTCTCTTAACCAATAAAAATTATGAAAGCAAAACTTAATAATACATGAGGTTATTCAGTAATTGTCTCACTTTTAGTTGTAGGATTTTTGATTATTTTAACATCAGGTGTATTTAACTTGGTATTAAAAGAAATGAACGATACAACATCAATGGGGAATTACTTAAAAGCTTCGGCTTGAGCTGAATCATCTCAAGAATTAGCTCTCTTAAAAATTAGACATGAAGGGTATGGTGTATCAGACTCACTTGATCATTCATTGAGCAATGAGTCTATAGTTCTTTCAGATGCAAGCTCATTAGCTGATTTTAGGCAAACAAAAGAAGCATTTGTTTCGTATGAAATTGATTCAAAAGCAAATGACTATAATGGAACACTGAATCCAGGAGAACACGATATCATTCCACTCTTTTATACAAATGAATATGGTGAACATAAAATTAAAGATTATAATTTTTCAGTTACATCACCAAATCAAAATAAATTAGCATGGAATATCGTTGGATCAGAAAAATGAATGTCATGATATGGAGTGTCGAGAACATGAAGATTAAAAAAATTAGACGCTTCACAAAATTTTACATTAACTGATACAGATAGAGGATATTTTTTAGAAAATTCAGATAAAAACTATTTAATCGTATTTAATAGTGATATATCAGCAATGAATTATTCAATAACATCGGTTCATTCTGGAGAATATTTTACAAAACCGGAAGCAGTTATTTTCAGTTCTGGACAAGTTTGAGGCTATAAACAAAACCTAAAAACGACTCTAGATAACTCAGAATACCTACAAATTTCAAAATATTCACTCTTTAGTAAATAAAAAAGAAATGGCTCAAATAAGCCATTTCTTTTTTTGTTTACATGAAGAAAGCCTTATTGCAAGGGAAAAAAGTAGAAAAAAGTTTGCAAAGGTTTATTTTTTGGCTAGAATAAACGTGTTTATATATTAATATAATTTTGTGTTATGAAAAAACAAGATTTTATTAAAGCTGTTGCTACAGAAGCTGGGCTAAGCCAAGACGCTGTATCTAAAGCTTTAACTGCTTTCATTGATGTTACTACTACTGAGTTAAAAGCTGGGAATGAAGTAAACATTACTGGATTCGGTGCATTTAAGGTTTCTCAAAGAGCTGCTAGAAATGGTGTGAACCCAAGAACTGGGGAATCTATCCAAATCCCTGCTATGAAATCACCTGTTTTCAGAGCTGGTAAAACTCTTAAAGAAGCTGTAAGATAATTTTTACAGAAACATAAAAGCATATCATTTTTTAAATGGTATGCTTTTTTTTGCATTCACTCGGTTTTTGTATTATAATAAAATGGATATTTATATATTTGTTTGTTATGGAAAAACTTTTTATTGATGATTTGTCATGAAATTTTGATAAATCAACATACATAAATGAAATGATTGAAACTCATAATGAAATTCTTTTAGAACTTCATTATCTTTCAGATTTTAAAAATGCAAAGATCCTAAGGGATTTTTTAGAAGAATTACTGGTTCAAATGAAAATACCTGCTCAAACGGTCTCACGCTTTATTTTAGCTGGAGATGAACTCAATAACAATGCTATTGAATATGGAAGTGCTGCGGGCGAATTAAATAAGATGAGAGTGATAGTTAAAAAGGTCGAAAAAACCTATTCTATACAATTAGAAGTAGAAGATACGGGAACAGGAGAAAAAAGCAAAACAGCAGATGAAATGAGACAAAAACAAAAAGACGTACTTGAAAAATGATTCAGAAATCATAGTTCTATTAGAGGAAGATGATTGTTTATGATTATTGTTAAAATAATGGATGAACTATATTTTGAAAATTCACAAAAATGATGACTTATTGTCTGAATTAAAAAAGATTTACTTGTTTAAGTAAATCTTTTTTAAATTCTTTTTACATTGTGCTTCTGTATCTTTTTGGCAATAGAATAATTTATTTTTTATTCTTAAGTCCATATAAATTAAATCGGCAGTAGTAATTTTTGCATGTTCTTTGTTGAAAATCGCAAGTTTTTTGATTTGCTCATCTATTTGATCAGTTAAACTGAAGATAAGAAGTGCATCATCTTCCATTGCTAAATGAACTTCACGAATTTCAGGATAATATAAAATATTTTTTAATTGAATATCAATAATATTTTCTTTTGTTAATTGAATGACTTCATCAATTTTCACTAAATAATCTTCTCTTAATATTTGTTTATAATCAAGAAAACCATATTTAGAATAATCTTTTTTCAATTCTATAGTCTTAAGATTTTCATCTGGAGACTGAGGAATTGCGGTACCATTTCTCGTTAATACATAACTTTTATCATGAATAACGGTGTTATAAATACTCGGTGATGATATTGCACGAATCTTAATACTATCAGGTAATGAAAAACTTAATTTCACATCAGTAATATGGTTTTGATAGCTATTTAGTCTTGATAAAACATCAGAAGTATTTATGTCAAAAATCTTTTTTCAACGAATATTGTTTAATGAATCATAGGCAATATTTTGATTTATATTATTATCATCACGGATAATATTTATATATTTTATATTAAACGTATTTCAATAATACAAACAGATAAATAAAAATATAAGGATTCATATAAGTGCAAAATAATAGTTTACAATATTATTTCCGAAAACTTTAAATTTTTGAAGACAAGAAAAGTGAAAATGCAGTTGTCTTTTTCTTTTTTTAAATTCTCTTTTTTTACAATTATTCAGAACAGGTGATGCACAAGATTTTCTTCTTTTTTTTCTTTTAGGAATATATTTTTCTAATAATTTCATTAGTTTTTCCTGGATATGCTTCATATTTTTAGAAAAAAATTAAATATCTAAACTATTTATTGTGTTGTTAATTGATTGTGAAAGTTCTCCAGAATCATCATATCTATAACGAATACGAGGAATTTTACGTAAAACCATTGATTTGTGGAATCTGTGTTGAATATCTTTATTGTGTTTAGCAAGAGCTTTTGTTAAATTTTCAGGATTTTTAAAAGCACTTACATAAACATCAAGGTATGATAGATCAGAGCTTAACTTCACTCCACTTACGTTAATAAGTCCAAATTCAGTTTGTGCTTCTTGCATTTCTTCAAGTATAAAGCTTGAGATAAGAGATTGTGCAACATTTTCTAATTTTTTTAATCTTTCTGAGTTCATTTTATATGTATATATATTAATATTAATTCGTCTTTAATATATTGAGTATTTTTGTTTTGACAAATGAAATTTTTTAAATAGAATCTTTTGGCTTTACAGATTTTTATCTGTAAAATTTATTATAAATTTCCTAAGGAGATAGAAAAACATGATTTACGCTACAAGAAACGACGGTGAAACTAATGAAAAACTAATTTTAAGATACAAAAAATTATTTTTCCAATCAAGAATCGCTAGCAAAATTAAAACAGAAAGATACGCTGTTAAACAAGCAAACAAAAGAAAACAAAGAATTAAAGCGATTGTTAGAGGTAACTACAGAGATCTAAACACTAAAGTTTATTTCTAGTCAACTAGCATAAGCATGATAAAAACACTTTAAAATTTATTTTAGAGTGTTTTTTCTTTACAAAAAAAATCTCAGAGTTACACTTATAAAAATATTTTCAATTATTCGTTATGTTTAAAAAAATTGTATGACTTGGTTTCTCTACAAAAGGGAAAAAAGCAAAAGATGTAGAAAAATATATTCAATCATTAGTTGAGGGGGGAGCAACTGAGTTTTTTACGGGATATAATCCTCCATACTGGTCTGATAAATTTTGATTTGAAGTAAGTCCAAATGGAAGATTTGCCGAACATGAACAAATCACAGATATTGAAACACTCAAAGCTATTGTGATAGAAGTGCATAAGCATAATTTAGAAGTATTTATTAACCTAAATGCATGGTATTACACTGATGAGACGTTTCCATTAATTCAAAAAATGGTTGAAGAATTTGAAGAAATTTGAGTTGATGGAATTATTTGTTGAAATATTTCTATACTTGAGTATTTAAAAGAATCAAACTATAGTGGAAAAGTGAATATTTCGACGATTATGGCTGTTTACAATACTCAAGCGATACAATTCATGCTAGATAATTACAAAGTCAATAAAGTGATTTTAAGCCGCGAAGTTACATTAAAAGAAATTGAGAAAATAGTTACTCATTTTCCTGATGTGTTATTTGAAGTTTTCTGAGAAGGGGATTTCTGTCGTTATAATAATGGTTTATGTTTTGCTGAACATAAGTATTGAGCAAAAGATATTTGTACAATAGTTGTGAATGATTTAGTGTTAAAAAAGAGATATAGACCAGATTTTAAAAAAATTCTTCAAGATGCGGAACTTTCAAATGAAGATAAAATTAAAGAATTATCAGATGATTTCAAAAATACATTCGAAGAAATAGAACAATTATTTTTATTAATCGATATTTGATTAGAGGATAAAGATTCCCTTATTTGAAAACTTGAAACAATAGTAAATCGTAATAAAAATAATGTAGATTTATTTTATGATGCGATGAAACCATTAACTGATATAAGAAATAAAAATATACTTACTTTTTTAAAAGCAGTAAAATATATTTCTATAGAAAATGAAGAATATAAATGATTAGCAGATGAGATTGAAAAATCTATAAAAACTTGAATGCAATATAATTTAGAAAAAGCTAAAAATATAGGCTGAAGTGCAAAATTAAAAGCAGAAGAACTTGCAAGTTTCTATGCAAAAGGGGATAACCTTAATTTATATAGCTATTTATTCTTTTCTCAGTTTTCGAATATTGAAACTGTGAAATTTCCTACAAGAGGGAGAAATTACAATGAAAAAATACAAATTATTACAAAAGTCCTCGAATCATGAAAATTAGATGAATCTGAGTATTTTGACAGAGCAATAAATATAGAAAGAACACATTATGATCTAACTTATTTATTCGGAGATAAACTATGGTTTAGAAAATTACTGAAAAATATGTAAAAGAAAAAGCCCAGCATTGCTGGGCTTTTTTAGATTTTTTTATTTTTAATCACAGTATATAACTTTGAGAGTTCTCAGGTTATGGAATGGTGAGAACATATAATGTGATTGACCATCCTTGGCAGGTTTCCCCATTCAGATACTAACTTCACGATCTTTGTAGCGAAGACTCCATTAATATCTTTCATCAAAAATAAACAAATCTGTTTAGTGTTTGTTAGAATACTACCTAACAAAGCGAGATGAATTATATGAAAATATAAAATAAGTCAATTATTAAAATAAAATACAGAAACTTAGTGTTATAATCGTTGACAAAATAGCCAAAATCGTTAGATTTATATAAATTATTTTCTAATTAAAAATTATGGGAAGAGGTCCAGTAGTACAAGCTAGAAAAAATGCAGTAAATGCAGCAAAATGAAAAGTATTTGCTATTCATGCAAAGTTAATTGCCATCGCTGCGCAAAAAGGTTGAGATCCAGATCAAAATCCAGGACTTGATGCAGCAATGCATAAAGCTAGAAAAGCAGGAGTTCCAAATGATAATATTGAAAGAGCTATTAAAAAATGAACAGGGGAAGATAAGGATGCTGCTCAAATCTTAGAAATCAATTATGAAGGATATGCTCCAGGAGGAGTTGCTATTATGGTTTCTGTACTAACAGATAATAAAAATAGAACAGTAGCAAGTATTCGTCATACATTTACAAAATTTTGAGGAAATATGTGAGAAAATGGGGCAGTTTCATGGATGTTTCACAGAAAAGGGGTAATTTTCATTGATCCAACAAAACATAATTATGAATCAATTGAAGAAATGGTTTTTGAAACAGCTGCAGAAGATATAATAGGGGAAGACTCATATATTAAAATTATTACTTCAGTTGATGATTTTCACGATGTTGAAAAATATTTTGAAGAAAAAGGCGTGGAAATAATGGAATCAAAACTTGATTTTGTTGCAGATAATGAAATTGAAATTGATGATTTTGATAAAGCGTTAAAATTCAAAAAAATGATGGAGGCTTTTGATGAAGATGAAGATGTAAATACTGTTTCTACAAATGAAGTTATTTCTGATGAACTCAGTGCAGAAGTAGATGCATTTATTGAAAAAAATACATTTAAGTGTTAAAAAAAACTATTCCAATTGGAATAGTTTTTTTAATTATTTTTTAATAAAAAAAAAGATAATCTTTCGATTATCCTTTTTTAATTTCTTTCATTTTTAACACTTCGTGTTTTCTAGTTACTTTGTTGTATTTTCTTAGTTCTGGACCTTTTTTCCCAGCTTCAAAGTTCTTTTTTTGGATGTTTGTAGTGTGAACCATGTTTCCAGTTTCTGTTGAATAAAATGCAACGTAAGTTCTTTTACCTTTTGCCATTTTCAGCTACGTTAAGTATATAAATTATATCTCCAACCTAGTTCTCTAGTTTTCGTCGGAATTTACCGGGAGATTATATGAAAAAACTTTTATTTGTAAAGTTTTTTATTCGAAAATTAAACTTTCATAATATCAGCTTCTTTTGCTTTGAAATGTTCTTCAGCATTTTTGTTTGCTGCGTCTACCATTTTTTGTAAATCAGCTTCACTATCTTTTCTTTCATCTTCAGAAATTTCTTTGTCATCTTCAGCTTTTTTGATAGCTTTCATAGAGTCCGCTCTCACATTTCTGATTGAAACTTTTGCTTCTTCAAGCATTGTTTTTGCAACTTTAGCAATTTCTTTTCTTCTTTCTTCTGTCATTGGTGGTACTTTGATCATTACAGAGTCAGCCATTGTTTGTGGATTTAAACCAAGACCAGAATCAGTAATAGCTTTTGCAATTGCATGAACTACTCCTTTATCCCAAGGTTTAATCGATAATGTTTGAGAATCTAAAAGACCAACAGTAGCAGAGTTTTTTAGTGGTTGCATTGAACCATAAGCTTCTACTAAGATGTCTTCAACTAAAGCAGGGTTAGCTCTCCCAACTTGTAGTTTATTGTATTCTGAATCTAAGTGAGTGATAGCTTTATCTAGTCATTGTTGTGCAGTATCTAACATATATTAAAAATGAATAATTATTAATGACCAGATTATATACTTCGAATGAAATAAATCAAGTTTTTTTCCCTAAAATGAGCCATTTTCGAATATGTATATTTATTTGCTTCTAGAAAAAAATATTTGAATTTGTAAAGTAAAAATTATATGTTTTCTCTTTACAAATAGCGAAAAGATTATAAACTTACTCACAGAAAAATTTATTTGTTAGAATTACAAAATAATGAAAATCTTAGAAGTAAAAAGTATACATAAAAAATTAGCTGGAAAAAAAGTTCTTAAAGACGTAACATTTTCAGTAAAATCAGGTGAAATATATTGATTTCTATGACCAAATGGGGCAGGAAAGACAACAACTATGAAATGTATTATGGGATTAATTGAACCAGAACAAGGAGAAATTTTTGTATTTGGAGAAAAATGATTAACTCAAAAATCAAAAGAAAAAATAGGATTTATGCCAGAAAATACTTATTTATATAAGCATTTAACAGGAAGAGAATTTTTAGATTTCAATGGAAAATTTTTCGGATTAACTGGAGAAAAATTAGAAAAAAGAGTCAATAAATTACTTAAAAAAGTTGGATTAGAAGAAGCAGCAGATAAAAGACTTTCAAGTTATTCAAAAGGAATGCTTCAAAGAGTTGGACTTGCACAATCGATTATAAATAAACCAAAATTACTTTTCCTTGATGAACCAATGAGTGGACTTGATCCAATTGGGCGTAAAATGGTAAAAGATCTAATAGTTTCGCTTAGAGATGATGGCACTACAGTTTTCTTTAATACACATATTTTAGCAGATGTTGAAAGTATTTGTGATAAACTGAGTATTATTAATAAAGGTCACTTAATCGTTGAATCTAAAAAAATATCAGATGTAGAATGAGATTTAGAAGATTTTTTCATTAAGAAAATTGAAGAACATTCAAAAAAATAAAAAACTCCCAATTGGGAGTTTTTTATTTTTTTTCAATATGTGAAATAGCTTTTTTTAGAGATTCTTCAATAGGATCTTTTTCTTTTTTGATAAAATCAAGTGCGCTCATCATCATAGCATAGATGTTAAGGTTTGATTTTGATGAATCGATATTTTCTAAATATTGAATTTTCGGTGTAACAAAAGAAATATCTTTTGCAATTTTGAATGAATATTTATTTAAATTCGTTTCTTGCAAATAATTTTTTAAAAATTTATTTGCTCATCATCCAATCATAAAGAAATCACTTGGACAAACTTGTTCTTCTAGTATTTCTTCAAGAGAGACGATGAGAATATCTTTAAAAATATTTAAAAATTCTTCTTTTTCTTCTCAATATTTATCAGAATCTATATTTTTAATAATTTCAATTTTTGTCTTATCTTGGTTTTTTTGAATATTCGCAATAAGAGCATCTATTCAAACAGGAACTTTTTTTACTCACAAGATTTGTTTATCTTTTTGAACGATAACAGAGGTGTGAGCATTTCCAATATCAACGATAACAATATCTTTTTTCTTTTTAAAAAGTTTTGTGATCGCAAATTCACAAGGAAGTATTTGAATTACTTTTTTATCAAGTTCTCTTCCTATTTTTTGTATAATTTCATACTGATGTTGAGGAATGAAAATATTTAATAATCCAAGGTTAATTTGTTCAGGAGTAGCATCTAATAGTTTTTTTGTGGCAGTTCCATCAACTTTTATTTCAGAAACTCATCCGATAATTAATTTTAAATCACGGGCTTTGTATCCAGATGTTGAGAGAATTTTTTTATAATGTTTTTTTACTGCAATTTGTTCTAAATTATCCATAATAGAAGCCAATTCACTTTTTTGAATTGGCTTTTTTGGAAGTGAACGAATATGATTCACTTTGCTTGATTCAATAAATAATTCATCAAAAGGAATATTCATAATAACTTCAGAAATTTTTTCTCAAGCGTCAGCTTCTGCCTTTTTTATAGCACTTTTAATGCTTTTACAGGCGGCTGGAATATTTGTAAATTCTTGATGAAGAGAAATTTGTGAATCTTGCCTTTTTTCTCAATATCATATTAATTCTATATCACGATTATGGAAAGAACAAATGGCAACACGTACTTTATAGGTTCAAATATCTATGATTCCTATAACTTGAGGAGCCAATTTTTTCTTTATAAAATTCATATAATAGATTTATGTCATAATTTTTTTACCGATCTTTTTTAGAAGGTTATTTCCTTCAGTGATTTCACCAATTCAGATAAGTGCCATAGCAAGATCTTCAGTGATAAGTTCATCTCCAGGAGCAATATTTAAAGCTCTTTTAAGGATAGTAATACCTCTTTCGTTTTC
Organism: uncultured Candidatus Altimarinota bacterium; assembly: GCA_913055215.1. Lineage (GTDB taxonomy): Bacteria > Patescibacteriota > Gracilibacteria > BD1-5 > UBA6164 > CAJXJP01. The sequence goes on from CAJXJP010000008.1 coordinate 26,712, forward strand.
TCCATTTAGAGTATAAGCCCAACCAAGATTTCTCAGAACTTCTGAATTATTTCCAAGTAGGTTGTTTGATTTTTCTAAGAAATCAATAGCTTCAATTACTTTATCTTGTGATAAAAGAATAAATCATTTTAAATAACTTCATGTTGCAGATTCTCCATTAAGGCTCAGTGCGAAGTTAATTGATTTAATTGCTTTATCTAACTCACCTTTGTAAAGGTAAATATCGGCTAGTTCTTCATATAAACGGTAATCGTTGTTATGTTTTGCTATATTTGTTTCAAGAATGTCTATAGCTTCTTGAAATTTTTGTTCAGATTTTAATGCTTCAATTTGTAATACTATTTCTTTAATGCTATCCATTATTTCGTTTTAAGTTCTAATGATGCCAAAAATTATATTTTTAATGGCATAATAATATGTTTAAATGTAGATTTATCATCTTGTTTTCCATCAGGATCAACTACAGGAGTGATCATAATAGGAGATAGTGGGTTTTCAAAGCTAATGCTTACATGAGTAGTTTCGATTACACCGAGAACTTCTAAGAAGTATGTTGAGTTAATCCCAACAATGTTATCTTCTCATTCAGTAGCTCAAACAAGTCTTACGTCTCCTTCACCAATTTGTGTTTCAGAAGTTTCAAGTAAAACTCATGTTTCTGCACCAATACTCATTTTAATAGAATAATTATTTTCCCTTGAGATAAGGTTAATTTTTTTCAAAGCACCCATTAAATCAATTCTATTTATTTCAACTTTTGTTGAAAAAGATGTAGGGAAATAACTTCTATAATCTGGGAATTTCCCATTTAATAATCTTGAGAAAATTTTTGTATTTCCAGTAACAAATGCTATTTGACTTTCACCCGATACAATTTTTACTGCATCAGAATCAGATAATATTGATTTAATTTGAGAAGAAGTTTTACTTGGGATAATCCCAGCGAAACTATTTTGTACGTCTTCTGAAAGATGTGCTGCATATTCTGAAAGTCTGAAACTATCAGTTGAGGCAAAAATTGCTTTTTCTCCAGAAATATTTACTGAAATCCCAGCAAGAGTAGGACGAATATTTCCTTCTGCTGAAGAAAATAAAGTTTTATCGATTGATTTTTTTACTACTGCTCCGCTTAATACAAGAGAAGTTTCTTCTTTGATCGAAGGAATAAGAGGGAAGTCATTTGCAGGAAATCCTTTTACTTTTAATTTTCCACTTGCTGTTTTCACAGTAATACTTTCATCATTTCCAAGTTCAACATTTACTCTGTCGTCTGTAATAAGCGCGATATAGTTAGTAAAAAGTTTACTTGGTACACAAAACGATCCTTCAGATGCAATTTCTAAGTCATCATTAATGACGTATTCAATTGCCATTTCTAAATTATTCGAAGTAAGTACAATATTATTATAGTTTACTTTAATAAGAATATTTTCTAGGATTGGCGTAGTAGTCACCGATGCAGTTGCATGATTTACGATATCTAACCCTTTTTTAAGAGCAGAAGTATTAATACTAAATTTCATATTTTTTTTGTGTAAATTGCTAGAATTATATATGTGTATTTGTACTGAATATTTTTTGAAAATCAAGTACAGAACTGATTTCTTGTTAAAAACTTTTTTTAAGAATGAAATATAACAGAAAGCCCTGAGTTACGCATAATTTCAGATTTTATATTTTTTAAAAATTCATGAAGATTATCACCTTTTATAATAATTTTAAAAAAGTAAGAATTATTACGTTTGAAAGATTTTTCGTTGAGAATAATTTCAATATTTTGATCAATAGAGAGTTTTTTTAATTTATCAGCAAGTTTTTTTGTAAATTCAAAAGATTTTTGACGATCACTGTGTCGATATTCTAATTCTACCATTTCACAAAATGGCGGATAATTGAATAATTTTCTTTCTTCAAGAGTGTGAATAAAAAAATCTTTATAATTATGAAAAGCAAGATGTTGCACAATTTCATTTTCTGGAATAAACGATTGAATTATAACATCTGTTGTTTCTCAAAGGCGAGAACCACGTCAAAGAAGCTGTTTTATATTTCCAAAAACACGTTCTTTTGTATCATATCAAGGGATTTGTAATTCTTGTTCTAGGAGTAATACTCCAATTAAACCAATATTTCTAAAATCAAATCATGTTGTGATCATTTTTGTTCCAATGATAATGTCGGCATTTTCAAGATTTTGAAGTGCGAGGGACTTTTCTGTTTTATTTTTTACTACATCTGTATCAAAGCGAAAAATATTATAATTTTTTCATTGAAAATAGTGTTTTAAAAATTCTTCGGCTTGTTGAGTTCAGATTCATATTTTTTGTAAATCTTCAGAATTACATTGTTTACAACGAGAAAATAAGTTTTCTTCATATCAGCAAAGATGACAGACAAGTTTTTGAGAAATGTTATGTACATTTAAAGAAACGTCACATTGAGGACATTCATATAAGTGCTGACAAGAATTACAAAGCAGTGACGAATAACTTCCGCGCTTATTTAAGTAAATAATTACCTTTTTCTTTTTATTAAGATTGCTCTCAATTTCCTTGATAAGGGTATTGGAAAAGTAATAATTCTGAGAATTTTTGTCTTGAGAAAGATTTATTAATCGCATAAAATAGATTAAAAAGTACATTAATTATATTTTTATTGTAAAAAAATTTGCATTTTTTTCAAATTTCAGTTATATTATATGTGAGGCATGTAACGGTATAAGGTTTCCTCCTTTAACCCTTTTGCTGCTATATGTCTCGTATAACTAAAATCTGATAACACCTTTCGAAAGAAAGGTGTTTTTTTGTGCTTCTAAAAAAAATATGTTAGAATGGGTAAGAATTTAATTTATAGGCGAGCAACTCAATGAACTTACAAAAATTACAATTAGAGAATCAAGATTTAAAAAGAAAACTACAAATCGCGGAAGCTTGGATGAAACGTGAAGTTCGTCAACAAGTGGCAAGAATATCGGAAGAACAACAAAATGAAAATGACAATGTCGATGATAATTCAGAAGAAATTATTTCTGAAAAAATCACAGAATTTATAGGAGAAATTCTATTGTTAAACATTCCATCATCAGTTATGGAAAATATTATTTCTGCAGAAATTGGGTATCATCATATGCAATCAAGTGCATGATATGATGGACTTTCTGTGATCAGTTCGTATCATAAAGCGTTAGATACTTTGATAGAAAATTTTATTACAAAATGATTTAGAAAATTTGCTCATAAACAAAAACAAACAGTTTTAAGAGAAAATAATGTTTTAGAAAAATCGCTTCATGCGGTGGTAAGTAAATGATATATTTTAGGAATTTGAAGATTATTCCATATTCTAAAAGTTATCAAAACGGATGATTCTTTAGGTGATTATGGAAAATGTTTCAAAAAATATTTAGAAAAATATCGTTATTTAGGAGATTGTCTTTTATCAGATGAAATTTATACAATTTTAGAAGTTTTAGTAAATTCTGAAATTTTAGGGAAAAAACGTCATGTTTGAAAAATAACATTTGATGAAACAAAAGAAGCTCGTACTTTATTGATTGGGAATTTTCAAAATGAATCATGCCTTTTATATAGGCTTATTGAAACACAAAGTTTAGATTTCTAAACTTTGTGTTTTTTTCTTTACAAAACATTTTTCCAAGCTACACTAGAAAAAATTATTTTTAAATATAAATCTATGTTATATATCGTTTCGACACCAATTTGAAACTTAGAAGATATTACCTACAGAGCAGTGAGGATTCTAAAAGAAGTTGATGGAATTGCTTGCGAAGACACAAGAACGAGTGGGACACTGTTAAATCATTATGATATTAAAAAACCATTAATTAGTTTTCATAGTCATTCTGGACAATCAAAAACTGATAAAATTATCGAACAATTACAACAAGGACAAGATATCGCTCTTATTTCAGATGCAGGGACTCCTGGTATTTCTGATCCATGATATATTCTTATCAAAGCTGCGATTGAGGCAGGAATTGAAGTAGTTCCAGTTCCATGAGCAACAGCATTTACAACAGCGTTAGTTGGTTCTGGAATGCAAATGAATCACTTTTTATATCTTGGATTTATGCCGATTAAAAAATGAAGAAAAACTTTATTTGAAAGTATTATAGAAAGAAGAAAAACAAAAGTATGAGGGGAAACAGTAGTCGTTTATGAATCAGTTCATAGAATCATGAAAACACTAAAAGAAATCGAACAATATTTTGGAGAAGATCACTATATGGTGGTTGGGAGAGAATTAACAAAAAAGTTTGAAGAATTTAGAAGAGGAACGCCTTCAGAAATTATTGAATATTTTGAAAATACTCCTGGAAAACTAAAAGGAGAATTTGTAATTTGTTTTTAATATGGATCTTTGAAAATTTATACTTTCTCCTCAAAAGAAAGCAGCAATCTTAAAATCCTCACTTTGGAATAGTATTATTGAAATATTTTTATGAGAAAAAAATATAAATGTAGAAAAATTCCTTGTCTCGATTAATTTGAAAGATACAACTTTTTTTGTGAGTACAAAAAATCCACTTATTAATTCTGAAATTCAAATTTTAGAAAGAAAAATTCTAGAAAAATTTGAACAAAAATATCTGAAAATGTGATTTGAAAAACAAGATTTTATTATTAAGTGTAAATAATGAAAAAACAAAACAATCATTTTTGACTCATCATATATTTAGGCGTGTCTCATATTTTCATAGTGCTCTTACTGGCAATTTTATTGTCTGTAGAGCATTTTTTTGCGATAATTTTTGCCCTATTTCTATTTATTTTTTTGTTATTTGTTCCAATTTTATTATATGGGAAGAGCTATATTAAATATTATTTAATCGTCGTTTGTTTATTCGTTCCGGTTGTTTTTTATTGATCTATATGAGAAAATACATGAAAATATAAAAACTATTCTTTGGAGTGTGTTGATCCTTGTTCTCAGTACAATATGAATGTATTTAATCTTTTAACTGAAAATGAATTAATATTTAGTGCTCTAAGGTTTTCAAACTGGTTTGGGATAGATTTTTGATCTTTGAGCGTAGACAATAAAATATTTTCACAAATAAATAATCAAACTATAAATTTACCATCAGGTATTCAAAAATGACTTACCAATAACACAAAAAACACACAATATTACTTACAATATGGGGAAAATTATAAAGTGGGTAATAAAGTAATATTTTTATTACATTGAAATGGAGGATGATTTTTATTTTATCAAAAATATTTTTCCAAGCTTATAAAAAATAGTGATTACCTGATGGTTTCTCCTAATTATTGAATGTGATTACGGGATAGAAAAGAAGGAATGGAAAAAATATTGGCTACGAAAAATGATTTAATAAATAAATGAATCATTAGAAAAGATTCAGAATTCATACTTATGTGAATCTCAAACGGATGAAGAGGTGTTTCTAGGGTTATAGATAGTTCAGAGTATAATATATTCAAAAAATATATTTATTTATCATGATTTATTGATACTGAAATAATGCTATCAGATAATTTTAATAAAAATATATCTAATAAAGAATTATTATTAATACATTGAGAAAAAGACAAAAG
>CAJXJP010000009.1 GCA_913055215.1 uncultured Candidatus Altimarinota bacterium
CTTTCCCTACACGACGCTCTTCCGATCTATAAACCTAAATATACAAAAAGCATAAATTTATTATTTAATTTTAAAATTAATTTTTCGCATTAATCAACATGTTTTTAGTATATTTATTTATTTTTTTTTGCAAATTTTAAAGGCATTTGGTATACTACTAAAAAGTAGTAAATTTCGTATATAAAAATGTGAAATATTCTAATTTAAAATATAAATATACAAACATGGCAGAAGTAACGAAAAATGGAAAAACATTTCAAATTTCTGAAGAAATCCAAGTCCAATATGCTGAACTTATTGACCTGATTATAGATACTGACTCAATGGATGATAATGAAAGACAATATTGGTTTGATATTATGCCTTCAATGACTGATGAACAAGTAGATAGATTATTTAATATTTTAGATACTGAAAGAAAAAAATTAGAAGAACTTGAATCAAAATATCAAAAAGAAATAAAAGACCTCAATGAAAAACATCTTATTGAATGGCAAGATTTTCAAATGAAAGATTCAAAAAAGAAAATTCAAGATGAAGAAAAAAAAGACAAAGATTCTGAAGCTGATGATGTTTTGAATATGCTCAATGATTTATAAAACAAAAAAATCACAACCGATTGGTTGTGATTTTTTTAATACTCTAAATATGTTAAAAATAAAAAAACACTCGTAAGAGTGTTTTTTTATTTGAAATGAGAATTAGAAATCAGATTCTCCTTCCATTTCTTGAGTCATTTCTTTTAGATGACCTTCTGAAACATCAACGTCTTCATCTTCTGGATCAAAATATTCAGCATCAGCTCCATCATCTTTGTAATGTTTACCAGCTGGAATAAGTCTACCGATAATAACGTTTTCTTTCATTTCTTTAAATTTATCAATTTTACCTGATACAGATCCTTCAACAAGTACTCTCACTGTTTCTTGGAACGAAGCAGCTGATAACCATGAATCAGTATAAAGTGAAATTTTTGTAATCCCAAGAAGTAATCTTTCAGCAATACCTGGTTTTTTCCCTTCTTGTAATAGTTCATCATTTCTTTTTTTGAACTTAATGATATCAACGATATCACCAGGGAAGAACGGAGTATCACCTTTCGATGTAACTCTTACTCTCGAGAACATTTGTCTTACAACTAACTCAATATGTTTTGAATTAACTGTTTGTCCTTGAGATGAATAGATAGATTTAATTTCATCAACGATATATTGTTCTGCGATTAATACCCCAGCAACATCCATTAATTTTTGAAGATTTAGAGAACCTTCAGTAATTTTTTGTCCTTTTTTAACTATGTCTCCATCAGAAACTAGAATAGTTTTTCAAAGATCAAAATTATATGAATATGATCTAAAGTCTTTATCTTTAATAACGATACATCCATCTTCTATAGATTTTACAATACCTGCAAATTTAGAAGTAAGTTTTTGTTTATCTTTTGTTGATCTAGCAAGAATTTGTTTTGCTTTAATTTCTTGACCAACTTTAATAGCAACATCAAAATGTTCTTCAAAGTAACATTCTTCAGTATACAGTTCTTCAGCAGTAACCGTAACAATTATTTCTTTATCAGTTTGTTCAGTAGTAATTACACCTTCAATATCTGAAATTTCAGCAATCATTTTTGGATTTCTTGCTTCAAGTAGCTCTTCAACTCTCGCTAAACCTTGAGTCATATCCCCACCTTCTTTCGCAACTCAACCCGAGTGGAACGTTCTCATCGTTAACTGAGTACCTGGTTCACCAATAGATTGTGCTGCCACAACCCCAACAGGATCACCAATATTTGTTTCTCTTGTTGTTGAAAGGTCAAGACCGTAACATTTTTGACAAACACCACCTTCAGTTTCACAAGTAAGAACTGATCTAATGTTAACTTCATCAACATTATGATCGTTTAGTATTTTTGCTACATATGTATCAATAACAGTACCTGCATTGAAAATAACAGTTCCATCATCAGCTTTTACATCAGTCGCTAAAGTATGAGAATAAATTCTATCTTCAAAACTTTCTTCAAAGCTTCCTTTTTTAGTATTTCTGTGAACAGCTTTATAGTGAACAGTATTACAATCTTCTTCTTTAACAATAATATTTTGAGATGAATCTACAAGTCTTCTTGTTAAGTACCCAGATTGTGCAGTTTTTAGGGCCGTATCAGATTTCCCTTTTCTCCCCCCATGTGTCGCAATAAAGTATTCTAGAGAAGAGAACCCTTCTTTTAGTGTAGATTTAATTGGAAGTTCAATTGTTGCCCCTGAAGTAGAAGCTACAAGACCTTTCATCCCACATAATTGAGTTACATTCCCCCAGTTCCCTCTGGCACCAGAATCAATAAAGTTGAAGATATGATTGTTTGGTAAGAATAATTCTTTCATCTCAGCTTCAATAACTTTTTTAACTTCAGCCCATATAACAATAGATTGTTGGTATTTTTCTTGTTCTGTTAAGAATCCTGACCAATGTTTCTTTTGAATATATTTAACTTTTTCACCTGCTACTTCTAGTAATTCTTTTTTCTTACTTGGCGTAACCATATCAGTATGAGCAATAGAAATACCTGAAATAGTAGAATATTGGTAACCGAAGTCTTTAATTCTATCTACTAATTGAGCAGTAGTTTCACCACCTAGTTCATCAAATGATCTAGAAAGTAATCTTTTTAGAGCTCCTTTGTTTAGAGTTTCATTTACAAAACCTAATCCAGCAGGAACAATTTCGTTGAATAATAGTCTACCATAGTTTGTATCTATGATTTCTCCATTTAATCTTACTTTAATTGGTGATTTAATTCCAAGAACATCTGCATCAAATGCATTTGCTACTTCATTAATATCTTTAAAGATTTTACCTGCACCTTTTCCATTTTCATCCATAGCTGTTACATAGTAACATCCAAGAATCATATCTTGAGAAGGAGTAACAATAGGTTCTCCTGACGCTGGAGCAAGTAGGTTTTTAGAAGTTACCATTAATTCACGAGCTTCCGCTTGTGCTTTATCAGTAATAGGTAGATGAACCGCCATTTGATCCCCATCGAAATCGGCATTAAACGCAGTACACGTAAGTGGATGTAATTGAATAGCTTTCCCTTCAATTAATACCGGTTTAAAGGCTTGAATTGAAAGTCTATGTAGAGTAGGAGCACGGTTCATAAGAACATATTTTCCTTCAATTACTTCATCTAATGAATCCCAAACTTCTTTTGAAGATTTTTCAATGAATTTTTCAGCATGTTTAATATTATAAACAATACCATTTTCAATAAGTTTTGAAATTACAAATGGTTTAAATAGAATTAACGCCATTTTTTTAGGAATCCCACATTCATCAATTTTTAATGTTGGCCCTACTACAATAACAGAACGAGCAGAATAATCGACACGTTTCCCCAATAGATTTTGTCTGAAACGACCTTGTTTCCCTTTAAGAACTTCTGTTAATGATTTTAATTTCTTTTTATTAGCAGTAACGAAACCTGATCTATTTGTTCTTGTTTCTCATGTAATCAGCATATCAACTGATTCTTGAAGCATTCTTTTTTCATTTTTAAGAATAACATCAGGAGCACCAAGTTCAATAAGTTTTTTCAGTCTGTTATTTCTATTAATAACTCTTCTATATAAATCATTTAGATCTGAAGATGCAAATCTCCCCCCATCAAGTTGGATCATTGGTCTAAGATCTGGTGGTATAATTGGCAACGCTTCTAGTATAAACCATTCTGGTCTTTGACCTGATTTAAGTAGATTTGAAGCTAATTTAATTTTTTGAAGAATTTTCTTTTGTTTGATTTGAGTTGCTGATTTTAATTCAGTTTCTTGTTGTTCAATAAATTCAAGAAGATTAATTCTTGCAAGAAGATCTTTTAAATATTGAGCACCAGTACCACCTTTAAATACATGTGGGAATTTAGAATCTAGGACTCTATATTCTAATTCTCCTACAACCGCACCAGTAGCAAGACTTTTTAGTCCTTCTTTTAATTCTTCGAATTCTGCAACTAGGTTATCTAGTCTTTGCATAATTGCTGCTTCTTCAGTAGCAAATTTTTTCGCAGTTAATTCACCTGATTCTTTTTGAATTTTTAGATCATTTATTTCTTTTTGAAGATCTTTTTGCATTTCTGATTTTGAAACTTTGAATCTATCTTCTAAGTCTCTAATAGCATCTGCTCTTTTATCTTCATATACATCAGTAATAATATATGATGCAAAATAAACAACTTGTTCTAATTTTTTAACTGGTAAATCTAGTAATAAACCAATTCTAGAAGGTACAGATTTTAAATACCAAATATGTGCAACTGGTGCATATAATTCGATATGACCCATTCTATCTCTTCTTACTGAAGTTTTTGTAACTTCAACTCCACATCTTTCACAAACGATACCTTTGTATCTGATTCTTTTATATTTTCCACAGGCACATTCGTAATTTTTTCTTGGCCCGAAAATTTGTTCACAGAATAACCCTCCTCTTTCTGGTCTTTGAGTTCTATAGTTGATAGTTTCAGAAATTAACACTTTCCCGTGAGAAAGGCTTCTGATTCTTTCAGGTGAAGAAACTCCAAGAGAAATCCCAGCGAGATTATCAAGGTTTTTTCCTGCTGTAATATCTTTTTTTCAAATATCTTTTCCTATTTCCGAAAAATCTGTGATTTTATCGTTTAGAAAGTTATCGAAACTTTTATCAAACATTTATTATTAATTAGAGATTAAAGAAATGAAACCTGAAGTCAGGTGAAACGGTTAAACCGCTTCACTATTCTTCACCTTTTTCTTCTGTTTTTCAATCTTGAACTTTGTTTTCAATTTCAACAATTTGTTTATATCTCTCCATAGCTTCTTCTTCTCTGTCAGCTAATTCTTCTTTATCTAAAAGATCAAGATTTAGACCAATGGCTTGTAATTCTTTTATCAATACATTGAATGATTCTGGAATATTTGGTTTTTTAATAGGAGCATTTTTAACAATTGCTTCATATGCTTGAGTTCTACCAGCAACATCATCCGATTTAATCGTAATCATTTCTTGTAGAATATTTGCAGCAGCATATGCTTCAAGAGCCCACACTTCCATTTCCCCAAATCTTTGCCCACCATTTTGTGCTTTCCCCCCAAGAGGTTGTTGAGTAACCATTGAGTAAGGACCAACTGATCTGGCATGCATTTTATCTTCAATCAAGTGATGAAGTTTTAACATATACTTAACACCTACTGTAGTTTTTTCAGTAAATGAGTTCCCTGTTTCACCATCAAATAATTGCATTTTACCATCGTCATCCATTCCTGCTTTCTCCATTAATCCAGAAACTTGTTCAATTTCAAGACCATTTAGAATAGGAGTAGCAACAGTGATTCCTAATTTTTCAGCAGCTAAACCAAGGTGAGTTTCTAAGATTTGCCCAATATTCATACGAGATACAACCCCTAGTGGATTCAGAATGATATCTACTGGTGTTCCATCTTTTGTAAATGGCATATCTTCAACTGGAACTATTTTAGAAACAATCCCTTTATTCCCATGTCTACCGGCCATTTTATCCCCAACTTCTAATTTTCTTGTTTGAGCAATATATACTTTAACTTGCATAAATACTCCTGTTGGTAAATTATCACCATTTTCTCTTTTTAATACATGAACTTCAAGAACTTTCCCTCCTTGTCCAGATGGAAGTCTTAGAGATGAATCTTTTACATCTTTAGATTTATCACCGAAAATAGCTCTTAATAGTCTTTCTTCTGGAGATAATTCTTGTTCACCTTTTGGTGTAATTTTCCCTACTAGGATTGAACCTCATTCAACATAAGCCCCAACTCTAATAATACCGTCAACATCAAGGTCTTTTAGTTTTGAACTTGATACATTTGGAATATCATCAGTAGTTTGTTCAGGTCATAGTTTTGTTTCACGAACGTCGATTGAATATTCTTTAATATGAATCGAAGTATAATAATCTTTTTCAACTAATCTTGAAGAAATAATAATCGCATCCTCAAAGTTATACCCTTTCCAAGGCATATAGGCTACTAGTAAATTTCTACCAAGTGCTAATTCACCATTTTCAACTGAATGTCCATCACATAGAACATCACCTTTTTTCACTTTTTGACCGTGAGAAACAAGTGGATGTTGATGAATAATCATATCATGATTTGAACGAGCAAAAGTTGTTAGTTCATACATTTTTTTATCACCAGTTTTGTAAAGAACAGTAATATGTTTTGCATCAACTCCGATAACTTCACCGTCATCTTCAGCACATACAACATATCCAGATCCTTCACCTACAACTCTTTCCATACCAGTACCAACAATAGGAGCTTTTGGTTTCACTAAAGGAACCGCTTGTCTCATCATGTTTGACCCCATTTCCGCTCTTGTCGCATCATCATGTTCTAAGAATGGAATTAATGAAGTTTCAACAGACATTGTTTGTTTTGGTGAAACATCAATATGAGTAATGTCTCTAACATATGCAATAGTTGGTTCGTTACCAGCTCTTGCTGAAAGTCTTGTATCTAGGAAGTTCCCAAATTCATCAGTTTCAGTTCCAGCTTCAGCAACTGTTAATTTTCTTTCTTGGTGAGCATCAAAATATTCAAACCCTTCACCTAAGAAACCTCTAATTTCAATTTTTTTAGCAGAAACTTTTTCTTTAATTTCTTTTGCTTGAGCTTCTGTTACTAGATTTTTATCTTCTACGATTACAGAACCATCATCAGCAACAATATTTCCTAATGCAAATCTATTTACAATAGTTTTACCATCATTTTTAACTTCATGTTGAATCGCTCTATATGGAGTTAACAAGAACCCATATTTATCTACTTTCGAGTATGAAGCAAAGTGAAGTACTAGACCAATATTCGGTCCTTCTGGCGTAGCAATCGGACAAATTCTCCCGTATTGAGTCGGGTGAACATCACGAACTTCAAATGAAGCTCTTTCTCTTGTCAGACCACCAGGTCAAAGTGCAGATACTCTTCTTTTATGCCCTACTTCTGAAAGTGGATTCGATTGATCCATAAATTGTGATAATTGAGACGACCCAAAGAATTCTTTTAAAATCGCAACAATTGGTCTTGAGTTGATAAACGTTCCTGGAGTTGCATCATCTAGTTCAACGATAGTCATTCTATCTTTTGCAATTCTTTCCATTCTCGCAATACCTACTTTAATTTTTTCAGTAACTAATTCACCTACAGATCTAACTCTTCTGTTTTCTAAATGGTCAATATCGTCAACTTTATGTCCTTCTTCACCATATACTAAACCTAAGTAGTATTTTAGAGAAGTAACAAGATCTTCGATATTTAGGAATTTTCCATCTTCATCTTCATATTTTCTTGCAATACCAAGTTTTGATTCCATTTTCATTCTAGCAATTTCTCCTAGATCAAATCTTTTTTCATCTTTAAATGTAGTGTTGAATAATTCTTCAACTCTTTCGTCTGTAGCTAAATCACCTGGTCTTAGTAATTTATATAGAACATGTAAAGCTTCTAATCTATTTGTAGTTTTATCTTTTTCAAGAGTTGGAGCAACGTTTGTAGCAATCACATCGTCACCTAAGTCTTTAAATGCATCTAAAATTTCTGCATTTGATTCCATTCCAAAAGCTCTTAGAACTACAGAAATTGGTAATTTTCTTTTTTTATCAATTTTAACATTGATGATACCTTTTTTTTCAATATCAATTTCAAACCAAGAACCTTTTCCTGGAATTACTTTTAATGAATGACCAGTTTCACCGAATGTAAAGAAAATACCAGTAGATCTGATAATTTGGTTTACAATAATTCTTTCAATCCCATTTACGATAAAAGTCGCTGACTTAGTCATAATTGGAACCCCACCCATATATACATCTTGTTCTTTAATTTCTCCCGTTTCTTTGTTTAGCATTTCTAATCTAACTTTTAGCGGAGCTTCGAAGTTAAGATTTTTTCTTTTACAAGTTTCAGCATCGAATTTTGGTTCTTCAAGTGCGAAACCTTTATAGTAAATGTCTACTTTTTCCCCAGAGAAATCTGAGATTGGGAAAGAGTCTGAAAACACTTTATCTAAACCAGTTTCTAAAAAGTCTCTATAAGAGTCTAATTGTACTTCTAGTAATTCAGGAATACCTGCAATAGATCTATCATCCGTAAAGTAATGACGACCTTTTATTTCATACAAGCTTCCTACTTCCTTAGTTTTTGCAGAAGTTTTTTCTAACATAGAAAATTAAAGTTATATATTTAAAAATATAGGTGCAATTCTTATAAAATTATTTGTTTTACGCTTATAATTTTCATCCCTTCATCGAATAAAATTTATTTTCTTCAATTTTTTAAAGAAAATAAAACATTTTTACAGTTAATTGACACATATACTTAAAATCAAATTGGAATAACACAATCAATTGATTTGACTTTAAATACGCAAAAATAGCACCACCTTTTCAGAATAACGCAATCGAAGGTGATACAATCGCGGAGTATTATAGTGAAAAAGCCAAAAAATACAACTATTTTCGCAAAAATAATGTTAAAAACTTTTAGTTTATAAAAACAATAAAAAAAATACAAATATTCCTCTTTTTCTAAGTTGTAAATTTTCATTTTTCAATACAATATTTTCAACAACATTTATGAATTTTAAGAAACAAATATGTCCTTTCAAAATAGAAGATTAAGAAATAATCAAAAGTGAAGCCCTTTACAAATTATTATTTGAGTTATTTGCGTTATTGCTTTTATTATTTTTCAACAATATTCTAGTTTTTCATCTAAATCATTAATCGAAGAAAAAACTGAAATAGCTATCACATCTGAATATTCTTACGATACACTCACAAGCGAACTTGGTTTGAATAAATATTTTTTTAGGATGTATAGAGAAAAACACCATTCTGATTTTACAATAAAAAAATGAAAATATATTTTAGATAAATGAGAAAATATCGAACAAGTTTTTGAGTCTCTGAATCATCCCATTTTTGAGACAAAAAACGTAACTCTGCTCGAATGATGGAATATATTTGATATAGACCTACATTTATCAAAACAATGAGTTATTACAAAATGAGACTACATTCGTTATGTTGAAAATTCCGAAAAAATTAAAGCCCTGACAGAGTTTTTCCCATTTATAAAGTGAAGTTCGTCTCTGGAATGATACCTTTATCCCGATACTTACACCATTGACCCAAGCCAATTTGCGATTAATAAATTTGTTATTTTACAACTCGAAACATTTGAAAAAAAAGTTTACAATAAACTATTTGCAGGAAAAGGTCATATTTCTTTAGAGAATTTTCAAAGTGTTATAAATTTAGCCAGTATTGTTGAAAAAGAAGAAAGAAATCCTAAAGAAAAATCTACCGTTGCCGGAATTCTGAAAAAAAGATTAAAAGAATGATGGATGATAGGAGCAGATATTACCGTTTGTTATCCTTATAGACTTACCAGCGAAGAATGTAAAATGGTTGTAACAAAATACCTTTATAAAAAAACTGATTACAACACAAGACAAATGACCGGTTTACCAAAAACTGCTATTTGAAATCCAAGCTATCAAACAATAGAAGCAACTTTGAATCATAAAAATACATCTTATTATTTTTATCTCCACGATACAAAAACTTGAAAAATTTATTACGCTGCCACTAACGCCGGACACGAGAGAAATAAGGCATTATATTTAAGATAAAATGACTACTATACAAGAAAAAATCAAACTGAAACGTAACGAAAGAAAGCTACTGAGAAAACTTTCTTCAATTAAATTTTATAAATTTTTAAAGAAAATTATTAATTTTATATTTTTCCCCGTAACAAAATTTTTTATTATTTGAAAAAAAGGATTCTCAAGAGCTTGATGAATTATATCATTATCAACATATAAAATTTTTTGAAAAAAAGTCTGATATATCGATAATTTTATTATTGATAAAAAGTCTCGTTGAAAATGATTTTGAACAAAACTAATGGCATCAACCATAGAAAAAACTCAAAATGACAATCATGACTACATAACACTTGTAAGTCAATCTCATAGAACTGAATCCCATCACTTATATAAAAAAATTTGATTTACTGTTGTAAGTTGTTGATTATTCATTTTTGCCTACAAAAAGCTTAAAAACAATAAAAAAACTCCGTCATAGGCATGACGGAGTTTTTTTTGATAAATATAGTAAATATGTTATACTTTTACACATAAATATTTTTATAAAAATTTTATTATGAAAAAATATATCAAATTATTCCTTATTCTGTTTTTGATCATAAATAATTGAAATGTATTTGCTGAAAATACTAATCCTCTTCCAGGTAATTTTGAATCTCATTGTTATGAACAATATTATAAAATTGATAAATCACATATTAGTGAAAATCAAACCTATAAAATCCTTATTCCTGATAATGTAGATCTTATCACTCAAAATCAACATATTTTGGAAATGAAAATCTTAAAAAATCAGAAAAAACATCTGAAATATATAATTGACATTTCTTGAAATAAGCAATATTTGCAAGACAATAATCAGGAAACTTTTTTTGAATATGATATACAAAATAGGAAAAATACTCTTTTTATAGAATTTGATGAAATTATTCCTGCAAAATCCAGTATTTTTAATTTTTCTTATTTTTCAAAACATTTTGCAACCAGCTTTGAAATTTCAACTGATAAAATTAATTATTCAAAAGTAAGCAGAAAAGAATTATGAAATTTTGATTATAAATATGTGAAAATTCATTTTTCTTCTCAAGATGAAGAAATAACTCGTGAAAAAGTAAAACTTTATGAAATATCTTTTACTCAAAATGAAAATCATATATTAGTGAATTCTGACTTCAATGATAGCATTGAGTTATACGCAAAAAATAAATGTAAAAATAAACAATTTATTTCGTCTATAAGCAACGTCGATTTCCCTACTAATGAATCAACAATAGAATTTCCAATACTTTTACAAAAAAATCCAAAATTCAATATTTTCAAAGAATTAGACAGAGATAATGATTGGATTCCAGATTCAAAAGATAATTGTAAAAACAAATACAATCCAGACCAAAAAGATTCAAGCTGAGATGGTAGATGAGATGTATGTTCTGATTATGACAATGACGGTATAATTTGATACGATGACAATTGTCCCTACATCAATAATCCAGACCAAGAAGACGTAAATAATAATAAAATTTGAGATGTTTGTGAATTCGATTTAGATGAAGATGGTATTTATGATAGTATCGATACCTGCAGGACAATTAAAAATCCTGAACAATTAGACTTTGACTATGATGGAATCTGAGATGCTTGTGATAATTGTAAATATTTCAACCCAAGCCAAATCGATAAAAATGAAAACTGAATTTGAGATTATTGTGATCAAAAAAATGAAGAATTTAAAAAATTTGATAAAGATAATGATAAAGTATTAGAATCTGATGACAATTGTCCAAAAACTTCAAATCCACTTCAAGAAGATTCTGATAATGATGGAATCTGAGATGCTTGTGATAATTGTAAAGCTATTAAAAACTCAAAACAAATTGATTTAAACAAAAATTCGATTTGAGATATGTGTGAAGATAGTGACAATGACGGACATATTTGATACAAAGATAATTGTTTATATATTAGCAATTCAAATCAGGAAGATACAGACAACAATGGGATTGGTAATTTTTGTGAAGATAAGGACTGAGACAATATTTTACAAATAAATGATAATTGTCCTTATGATTTTAATAGAGATCAAACTGATATAGATAAAGACTGAAAATGAGATATCTGTGATGATTCTGATGATAGATTTATGGCAAGCAATGAACAATTTTTTGTCCTAATTCTAATAATTCTGGCTTTAATTTTTAGTGTTGGAATCACTGTTATGATTCGTAAAATTCAATAATATTTTTTTAAAACATAGTTATGTTTCAACTTTTAAACAAACTTTCTTGGCTATTGTCATACACCAGCTGATTTATTATTAGTTTCTTAGTGCTTAATTCTTTTTTTGGTTTTTACTGAGATTGATATTCATCTGTAATGTTATTATTAATTTGAACAGTTTTATCATTTTTTATAAAAAATAACTTTTTCCCTGAAGAATATATTCAAGAACGCCTTGAATTTTTTGCAGAAGCTATAAAAAACAGCGAAACAAAATCTCCTATTTCTGAAGAAACAACAAAAGATGACATTTATATAGAGACTCCTGAAGTAACGGAAAAAACTATAGAAACAAATGTTCTTCAACCTATCCAAGAAGAAGAATTACATTCAGAAAAAGAAACAATTCAAAATATAACTCTTTCTGAACAACAAGAAGAAATTATTGAAAAAGTAGAAAAATCTGATGAAATAGAAATATATACTGAAGAAAAACCTCTTTATATAACTACTCTGCTTACAAAATTTTTCTCTGAAAATATTCTTGCTAAAATTGGTGCTATGCTTGTTTTCATTGGGGTTGTTTTTCTTATGAGTCTTATCTGGAATCAAATTCCAGCTATTTGAAAACTTATACTTGGTTTTACTATCGGGTTCTTATGTTTTGTTGCCGGTTGAAAATTAACACAAAAATGAGCTCAAGCAGAATGACATATTTTACTTGGAACATGAATTTTAATTAATTTCTTAGTTATTTTATCGGGAAAACATATTTTAACTATTGATGGATCAAACGCAGAACTCCTTACAACAGGGGCAACATTTATACTTTTGATTTTAAATTCTGCATTAGGAGTGGTAACATCTTTTGTTTATAAATCTCGCCAGCTTTTAATATTTTCATTTTTATTTGCGTATCTCAATCCATTTTTCGTAGGATGAAGTTCTACAACTCCTTATATTTTATTATGATATAGTTTAATCCTTTCTATTTCTGCATTATTTATAGGAATGAAAAAACAAGATATTCTTATGATTTGATCAGCATTTGTTCTTGGAAATGTATTAACAATTATTGCTCCATTTTCTTCAGAAATCTGATGGGCTACAAAAATAATAACAAGTGCCGTACTGAGTTGAGCAACAATATATACCATTATTAAAACAAAAATTATATCAGATATTTCTCCTGTTTTTATTTGAGTTTTTGCTGTTATATTTCTTCATTTATTACAACTAAATGGAATAGACTCTACATCTATACTCATAGCATATTTTTCATATATTTCTCTAATAATTTGAGGTTTATTTGGAATTGTTTGGGCTTTTCATAAAAAATATATTTCAAATATTTGAAGATTATTATTTCTACCTATTGCATTATTATTTTGGTTACTCATAACTGGGTCTCTTGGTTTCATTGTTCCTACTCTTGGAATTGTAACTATTTCATATCTTGTCGCTTTTTATTATCTTATGGATAAAATGACAGGAATTCTTCAATATATATTCTTCATAATTCTTTGAGCATTTTTATTTATTACAAACTTTGTATTAAATATTGGGCTCAATGTTGAAACTTTATCAACTTTTGAATTGATGGTAACTTTATGAGTAGCATTAACATTTATTCTCAGCACTTTTGCTTTGACTCGTTCAGAAAAATCAAACTTTCTTTATAGTGTCGGGACAATTGGTGGAATATTAATTCTCTCTCCTATCCTCATTTACAAAAATGATTGTTTCGTTCAATTTTGTGAAAGTAATATGATTGCAATTTGATTATCAGTTCTATCAATTTGGATTTTTTCTATTTCAGCGATTATGCTTCCTTTTATAAAAAAATCCCTTATCGAAACAAAAAACATCTCTGCAACGCTTATTCCTCAAGCAGGAATCTCATTATTTGTAGGAGTTCAACTTTACTTGTATGGTGAGATTTACTTCCCTGGTGTAAGTCTTGGCTACGCATTTGTTGTTCTGAGTATTTTATATCTTATGGTTGCATGTTACTTTATACAAAAAACAGGCATTGAAAAAATTAAAACAAATAAACATTTACAAAATATTACTTATATTTTTATACTTATTTCTATTTCATTTTTCTCTTTTGCAATTGCTTTGATTTTTGCAAATCATCCTTCAGTGGTTGCCGCAGTTTGGTTATTTGAAGCAACGATATTATTCTTCTTTAGTAACAGAACAAATGATACAAAAATTCAAACTATTTGATTGATTCTATTTGCTATTGGTTCATTAAAATTAATCTGATTTACTCAACAAGTTGAAGCAAAAGATTATATTCAATTGATTCCTCTTACTGCTATTTTTGCATCACTAATTGCCAATTTAACATATTTTCAAAAAGAAGATTCTATACAAAAAAACATACATGATGTGATTCACGTATGAGCTATTGCTTTTATCGGATTAAGCTTATTCGAAATTATACCAAGCACAGGACATGGTTGGTCTCTTCTTTGAACAACTGCTTTCATTTCAGTTTTATCATATTTTTATGCAAAATATAATTCAATATTTATAAAATATGTATTTGCTTTTGTTTTTGGAATAATTGCTTTATGGCATTCTATTGCTGCAATGACAATTTTTCACGCAATTGATGCTTCCGCAGTACCACATCTGAGAGTTTTACAATATTTAACTACTACATTATTTGTATGAATTTTCCTACAATGGAAATCGCTAGATAATTCTAAAACAATAGATACCAGCCTTGTTGTGAGTTTATGTTTATATATCTTAGTTATATTAAGTATGTATGTATTTGATATATTCAATACAACTTTTGCTATTACAATTTTCTGGGCAATAGTTTCTGGATGATTACTATTATCATGAATCTCGAAAGATATTATTAAATATAGAACGATTGGTCTCTATCTCCTTTCACTTATTCTTACAAAAATATTTTTATTTGATATTTGGTATTGATTAGATGATGCTGCTACAAGAGTTGTTGCTCTTATTGGTATTGGAATCCTATTGATTGTTATTTCTACTCGTTATACATCGAAATATGGAAACAATTTAAAATGAGAATTTGAATTAAAAAACATTACCGAATAAAATAAAAGCTCCGTAATTACGGAGCTTTTATTTAAAAAAAATTGACTAAATTAAAAAAAATATTACAAATAGCAAAACTAAAGGAGTTTGAATATAAAATATCGTATATAGTACAAGTCTAACGTCATTGGTGAACCTACATGCAAAACATAAATATTTTAGAATTATTCGTAACAGGAGTGTCTTATCTGCAGGGTTCTGCATTTTCTCTCTGTTTCTTATCTCTCTTAATCGTTTTTCTCGTAGAATACTGTGATCAAAATACAATAAATATTCACAGTAAACTAAAACAAATATCCATCCTAGCAGATAAATGTACACTTCCATCTATCTTGACTACTATGGTATCGACCTTTATATTGTATCATTTTGCAATATAATAATATAAACAAAAAAACGCAGCTACGCTGCGTTTTTTATTTTATTTTTCCTATAATTTCAAAAAATTTATCTACTTCTTCTTTTGTGTTATAAATATACAAACTCGCTCTCACAGAGTGCCCAAATCCTCTTGTTTTAAACAATGGATGTGCGCAATGTTTTCCTGAACGAACCGCAATATTTTCTTCTGCTAAGATTTCAGCAACATCATGAGAATGATATCATTCTATAATAAAACCGAATACTGAGACTCTATTTTTTACTTCAGTTGATCCAATAATCTTCATTTGTGGATACCCTTTTGCTTTTTCTAAAAAATATTCAACTAATTCTTCTTCAACTTTTTCAATAGTTTCATATCCTCAAATTGATTCGATATATTCAAATGCTTTTAATAAACTCACAGCACCTGTAATATTTGGAGTTCCTGGTTCATATTTATCAGGAAGTCCACAAGATTTATAGCCATCTAAACACACTTCAGAAATTGCCCCTCCTCATGAAAAAGCACATTCCATTTCTAATAATAATGGTTCTCTTCCCCATAAAACTCAAATTCCTGAATTTGCAAAGACCTTATGTCCTGTGAAAAATAAGAAATCACACCCTATTTCTTGTACATCAACTTTCATATGAGGAACACTTTGTGATGCATCCACTACAAAAATTGTATCTTCTCTTTTTCTTTTTCCTATTTCAGTAAGATCAAAAACTTGCCCCGTTACATTTGAAACATGAGTACAAGATATAACTTTTACTGATTCGTTATATTTTTTTTCAAAATCTTTTATATCTAAGTTATAATTTTCATCAACATCGATATATTCAACATGAATTCAAATTTCTTCTTTAAGAATCAACCAAGGAACTACATTTGCATGATGTTCAACAATTGAAACAAGAACAGTATCACCTTTTTGTAATTTATTATTTTTTCTCAAAGTTTGAGCTAATAAATTTAACGCATAAGTAGAATTAAATGTATAAATAACCTCTTTCCATGAGTTTGCATTTAATACTTTTGCAGTGATTTCTTTTGATTGTTTGTATAGTTTTTCAGAATTTTGTGCGATATCGTACATTCCTCTGTGAATATTTGAATAATCTTGAGAAAGGAAATTTGAGATTCCATCAATGACCATTTTTGGTTTTTGGCTTGTTGCTGTTGAATCAAAAAATACTAAATCTTGATTATGTGAAAAGATTGGAAAATCTGCTCTAAAATTTTTCATATTTTTAAAAATACTTATAGAAAAATAAATTTTATGCCCCTATTGTAAGAATTTTTTATAATTTTCAAATTCAAAAAATTAGCTTTGTTGTAAAAAAATTCTGTTATATAAATAGTCTTCTATGTAATTAATTATTATTTGCAACATTATTTTTTTTAATTAAGCTTTTTTTGCTTCAATCTATTAAGTAATTACAGATAGACTAGACTCTTTTAAAGAAAGAGGAAAATCTAAGTCAAAATAATCCTGCTATTTACTCGTTTATACTTTTTTTATGCACATGAAAAATACTTATAAAATTTTTATTATTCTTTTTGTTATACTATTTATTTGTTCATTTTTTTTATATAAAAACTCTTCTCATTATAATATAGTTTCAAGTTGTAAGGAGAAAAATAAAATTATACCTCTTACTATAGAGGGGTCGGAAATTTGAATTTCATGCTACCCCTGACTCTATGTTTCTCACTTTAATATTTTAACATCAAGTAATTTCATTCATCAAAATAACAACGTAAAAAAAATCTGGTTTGGCTCTGATAATAAACGATTATACCTTTTAAATCAGGTTACAAATAAGTATAATATAACGTATTATATTCAAACATCACTTGATTTTATCAATCTCTCTTCTTTTAAGAATATGTGAAATGGATTTTTCCAAGATATAAATCATGTCTATATTTGATATTTTTATGAAAATTCAATCAAAACTCAAAAGATTGATAGCTTAGATGCTTCTACTTTCAAAATAATAAATAATTCACACTATTTAGAAGATAAAAATTGAATATACTATTATGACTTTAATAATTGACACTTTGAAATAAGACAAATAGATAAAGTAAAAGCACAAGCATTTGATAAACTATATAACGATATTTATCATGATGGAAATCATTTGATTTATAAATGAAAAATCCAAGAACATATAAATAAGAATTCCTTTAAATGAGTCTATAAATGATGAGGATATTACCTCGATAATAAACATGTCTACAGCAATGATCTGCAAGTTCTTGATTTAAACCCTAGATCAACTTTGTGATTTTATTATAACAATGCTCGTTATATATCTGATGGGAAAAATGCCTATTTGGTTTCAGAAATCTATAACCCTTCTAAAAAGCAAAGAAGAGAGCTCGAAAAACCTATCCAAGTTCCTTACCACAAAGAGTTACAAAGAAAATACCAAGAACAACATATAAATATAAAAAATGGAATTTACTAAAAAAGCAGTTTTAATAACTGCTTTTTTTATTTTTCCAAATAAAAACCTAATTCGTCCAGTCTCTGTCTTTCTTTGTCAGAAATTTCAAAAATCATATCTTGCTCAGAATATTTTTTATTATAAATATGAGAATGATATTCTCTATTTGCTTGCATATATTCTAATTGCGAACGAAAGCATTGCTCATCGAGACAATATTTTTTTTGCAATAATCAGTCTGGCACTTGAAGATCAGTATTCGTAATATAGCCTAAATCAATTGCTTTTTCTATTATCTGATGCCAAATATATCCAGCTCATGTAATACCCGTTACTCATTTCATTGATGAGTTATCATTATTTCAAACCCATACTCAAACGACTAAATCTGGATGGTAAGAAATTACCCAATTATCTCTAAAATTTGAACTCGTTCATGTTTTTACAGCCTGAGGAATTGACGTATTTAAAATGGAATTCACTCAAAAACTTATATCTCTATTATCTGAACTTGAAAGTAACTGGTATAACAAAAATTTACTTTGAGAATTTTCATTTGGGACTAATTTTTTATAATGATGAACCATATCATATAACGAAACATTTGGGTTTCACAAAACGAGTGAATATCAATAATGTTCTGATCAATATAAAAATTCAAATCAAAAATTTTGATAATATTCATAAACATCCTGTAATCAAAAAGCCTGAGCAAGTCGAACGGTTGCATTATTAAAACTATTTCATAGAGCTTTTTTATACGAAACTAAGCCATATTCTTTCAGAGAATAATTCGTAGAAATATACGACTTTCCTTCTTGAAAAGAATCATAACTTCTTTCTAAATCAACCAAAAGTGAATCTAATCATGCTCATTTTTCTAATCCCATGAGATATAAAAAAGGTTTCATAGTACTCCCCGGTTGGCGTTTTGCTTTAATTACATCGAATTGTCATTCAATATTATTTGAATAAAAATCTTTACTTCATTGGTATATTAAAATTTCTCCATTTTTTGGATTTATTGCAAAAATAGCTCAATTTGTAACATTTCTTGGAGATAGTTCTTTTAGTGTTTTTTGTAACATTTCACGTGAATATTCTTGAAATTCCGCATCGATAGTTGCTGAGTTTTTTTTATTTTTTACAAGAATATTTTTTTCTTTTTCTAAAAATATTTTGGTTACAAAAGGAAAATTATCGATATTTTCTCTTGTTGGTAATTTTTTAAAATCTATAGTAATTTTATAATTTAATCTTTTTTCTAAAGTATGAATATAATCTTGAAAATGTTTTTCAGTTGTCGTTTTAATTCATGGATAACGTAATAATCCTATTAAAAATCATCTTTCTGACTCGGAAAGTTGGTCTAATTTATATTTTCAAAAATACGTTTCAATTGCTGATTGTACACCATAAAGATTATTTCAAAAATAGAGAGAATTTAAATATTTTTCCAATATTTCTTCTTTTGAAAAATATATTTCATAACTCATTGCAATACTCGCTTCTCTTAATTTTTGTAGGTAACTTCTTGATTTATATTTAAAATATTTATTTTTTACTAATTGTTCGGTCAAAGTACTTCCTCCTGAAACAATTTTTCATGATAAAATATTATCACGAAATGCTCTTCATTTAGAAAATATCGAAATTCAAAAATGTGAAAAATAGTTTTTATCTTCAACAAGAATAAGTTCTTGAATAAATTTATTTTCTATATTAATTTTAGTTTCTAATGTTTTATAATACCCATTTTCATAGGATTTATCCGTAATAACTTCTCCGTTTCTATCCAATATAAAAAACCTTCCAGGAAGATCTTTTGAGTCTTCCTGGAAAGTTATAACTGGATACAAACTATATGAGCAAAACACTCACATAATTAGTGTCATTATTCAAAAAATGTAAGATTTCTTTATTCATTTCATGAAATAACTTCTATAGTGTTAAATTCTGAAAACGCACGAACATCTGGTTCATACATTTTGTAGGCTGAAACTGGAGGTTGCATAAATTTTCCTTCAAATTTTGGACGGAAATAATACTCATACACCATATCTCATCCCCATGAATGTTTATTATATGCCATTACCCTATCTGCTAACATTTGAGAATAATCCCAATCCCATTGTTTTTTAGACTGAGTCACAGATGTAGCACTTGTTTTAAAATTTGGATTTTCAACGATAAAACTTGTTGGTAGATAATCTTCCATAGTAATATCTTTTTCATTTCTATCTGTCAGTACTTTTACTTCAGTTTTATATAATTTTCCTTTCACAAATGTATTATTTGTAACTTCTTTTAATACAAGAGAACAATCTATATCTTCGTTTCAATAATATTTTCTACATTTACTTAACATTGTATCGTCAAGCACTTCATATATTTTTCTTTCTACTGAAATTTTATTTGAAAACGGTTTAATCGTAGTTTTATCTTCAGGAACAAGATATAATTTGAAGTCTACATATAGTTTTCATCCTCTTAAGTTTGCTACACGAAGTTCAAGTTTATCTTTTTCATATAAAGCCTCTCTTAATGTATATTCTTGTTTAATAATTGAAACATTATGCGTTCATTCCGTAAATACTTTATTTCTGTTTTGAATTTTTCATAAAGAATATCCAAATGCATTAAATTCAGTTTTTCATTGTTTTTCTATATATTTAGCAAATGCTCTAAATGCAGTATTTTTAGTTTTTGTTGAATAATAATAACTCGTCCAATCCTCTTTATATAATTCTCCAATTTTTTGATCAATCATATCTTCAAATTGGTTTTCTGAATCATTTTCCATTACAAATAATAAGAAAAGTGCATTGTCTGTTTTTGAATTCCAATAATAATCTGAACTTTTCTTGGCTAGTGATTTTTGTAATGATTCTACATCTTTTTTAAATATTTTTGGATTTATTTTTTCTTGTCCAACATATTTTCAACTTTTATATGCCAATAATCCATGTGTTGAGAGTTTTGATTCATTAATATCCCATTTTGGAGCTTTCCCAACAAGTGATAATGCCCAATACATTTCTGCTTGATTGAGTAGACTTTCTGATTTATAAAAATTATTTTCTAAATATTTTGTAGCTTTAGTGATTACAGATTCTGGAACATGAGCTCACATATCTCTCATTTCCAATAAACTTCTTAATACATATGGAGTTATCATCATATCTGAGGTATTTCCTCCTGGCCAATACATAAATCATCCATCTCTGTTTTGCATATTTTGTATTCTTGCAATACCCGCTTCAAGATTTTTATCAATTTCTTTTTCTTCAACGATTCCGCTAAAAAGTGAATTAAATTTTTTCAACACAGCATTTGGATAGGTTGAAGATGTTGTTTGTTCAATACATCAGTATGGGTAAACCAGTAATGAACGAACTATCGAATCAATTCCAGCTAATTTATTATTTGAAAAAGTTACTACCACTTTTGATGCTGTCAGATCTGTATTATTTGGAATTTTGAACTCTGCATCATACAATTCTTTTGCTTTTACAGACCCTGATTTTTTTTCTACTTTTGCAAACATTGGTAGATCTGCAACTGGAATAATATTTTCATATGCATCTGAATAATCTGCGTTTTCTCAAATGGCACTAATTTTATATTTAAATTCTTTTCCTGCTCTTTCATTTTTAACTTTCCATTGCACCAATTGTGAAGCGCCAGGTTGAATTGTAATAATTTGTTCTGGTAGTTGTTTTTTATAAGCACTCGATTCAAGTTTCACAGAAATTGTTTGATTTTTTGAACTGGTATTAAAAATATTTGCTCAAATTTTAATTTCATCTCAAACTCTAATAATTTTTGGTGTTTTATCCTCAATAATAATATTTTTTTGTACTAAAATATTTTTTTCTTGATAACCAAAAGTATTATTTTTTGAGTTAGAAACTGCTATAACACGGAATGTTGTAAGATTATCTGGCAATTCAAATTCTACTTTTGCCATTCCTTCATCATTAGTGATAATTGAAGGATTATAATATGCGGTATTTTTAAAAATTGTTCTTGATGAAATCGCTGAATCTCATCCCTTAAAACTTCCATGACCACTTCAACCTACAATTCCTGGACGAGAAAAATAATAATTTTTCATCATCGCTAAGGCTGTGATTTGTGTTTGAATTTGAAATGGTAATTTTTTGTACATTTTCTCCAAAATATTTCCATCAATATTTCACATAAGACTGATAAGTGAATCGTCTATAACCATGATAGTTAATTCTGTTTTTTCTGCTTGTTTATTCACATCTTTCACGTGAATATCTAGCTGAACTTTGTCTCTTGGTTTATAGATTTTTTTATCTGTATTTATAGTAATATCAGATTTTTTTTGTGTTTTATCAACAACGATTTCAGTATAACCAACTTTGTATTCTGGCATTGCATTTCATCTTGTATCAACCACAAGTGCTGACAAATATGCATTTGGAATAAAGGTATCGTCAACTTCAATTTCTTTAAAAAATGTATTTCAAGGAACATCTATATATTCTGATGAAACAACTCCTTGTTTTTCTACTGTCCAAAGAATTTTTGCATTCTCATATGGTAAACGAATTAACACACGAGCTTTTTCTCATAATTTATAACTAATTTTTTCTGATAAAATTTGAATTTTATTATCATCTAAAATCGGATGTTTTGCTTTTGTGTTTCCATAAACTAAAAATGTTTTATATTTTTTTCAATATTTATTAAAAAATTTATTTAATGTAAGCGTATGTTTCTTTTCATCCTCTCAAATAAATTCAAAATGTTCTATTTTTTTAGAATTGAAGCTTTTAAATACTTCATCTAAAAATGAAATATCTTTATTCTTAGGTAATTGTGAAAGATCAATTTTCGCATATTCAACGACATATTCTCCTGTATTTTTTACAGGAAAAATAAATTCTTTTGTTCCATCATTTTTTGTTTTCATTGTAGAATCATTGATCAAAAACACTTTTTCGATCTTTTCTTGAACGGTAGTAACTGGTCTCTTATAACCACGGACTTCTTCTACATATTCAGTGTTGTATTCTTTCTTTTTTAACGCGAGAATAAATTGATTATTGTACGCTTTTGACCATTTTCCATTAAATAAACGAGCTGAGATTTTTATGTTTTCTCATTGTTTAAAGAACTTTTTTTCTAAAGAAACTGCTACAGAATTAGTTTTATTATATGTTTTTTTACTTTCTGGAAGTTTTGCTACGATTGAGTTTGATGAGGCAATTACGTCTCAAGATTTATCTTTTACCTCAACTTCAACAATATATTTATAATCGTCATAGCTTGATGAAAAATCAATATCAATATCTATTTTTGCATAACCTTTTTCGTCTAATTTTCATTTTCATTCTGAATAAAATTCCTTGCTTGGTTCCCAGTAACATCAATAATAACAATTATTCCAATATCATTTTCCATAATAACTTTGTTTGTATACTTTATATTTAAAATCTGATTCTTCTAAAGTTAATCCGTTAAAATATTTAGAAAATAACTCTGCTTGGATTTGAAATTTTCCTGTATGTTTATCATAGCTATAAGTCCCGTTTTTGTTGTTTACTTTCGTTGTCACTACCTCTTGGAGATAATTATTTTCTAATCCCGTTGTTTGTAATAAAACTTCTGTTTTAAATTTTGGATTTTTAAATACTTCTACCTGAAAACCTCAATGATTTATTATCTCATTTTTATACTCTATTCTCATAGAATAATTTCATAAAGTTGATTCTTCATTGAGTTTAAATGGGTAAGAAATAGATCCAAATTCATTTACAATCAACTCTTTATTAATAATTTCTTCTCATTTTGGATTTGAAATCATTAATGAAGTTTTTTCTCATTCTGGAATCGATAAATTATTTGAATTTCTTAAAACCCCTTTCACATAAACCGTTTCATTGGGAAGGTATAAAACTCTATCTGTGAAAATATGTGAATACATTTCTTTCCCAATTCTTCCCCAAGCTGCTAGTTTAATTTCATCATCTTTGCTAGATCATCCTATTTTATATCCAAAATTTTCAGGTTCAATTCATCCATTAAATCTTGAATTTACATAACTTAAATTTGTTTTAGAAGAAGACATTACAAAAAATGAATTATACTTTTCATTATTTTGTTCATCCCAATAATTCGCTAGAGTTTTATCAAATACATTTGGAAACTTATCTTTTAGATTTACCTTAAGTATACCATTTTCATTTGTTTCTCATACAAGAACTGCTTTTTTCCAAATTGGATTTTTTCCATCTCTTGGCTCAAAAAATTCAAATTCTGGTTCATTTGTATTTACATTCCATGTTCTCTTTTTTCCTTGAAAATCATTTGAATATAAACGTATTTTTTGTTCTTTTAATGGATTTCCTTCGAAGTCATTTACAAAGAAAAATCATTCTCAATTACGAGAAATTTTCATCGTTATATGTGAATCTACTATCCCAAAAAATACTGGTGCTTGAATTTTTCCATTACTTATTCTTAATTTTTTATCTTTCAACTGTAGAACAAATAATCCACTCAATGCAGGAGATCAAATTTCTTTTTCAAAATCAAATTTTATTTTTTGTAATTTTAACTCTTCACTTTCTGGTATTTGTAATTTTTTTTCAAAACATTTATAATTCTTTAAAGTATCAATATCTTCTAAAAAGAATTTTTTTGCTGCTTCCGATTTTAATCCTCTTTTTTCTTGAACTTCAATCGTTCCATATGTTCCCGCAGAAACATTACATAGTTGTACTTCTATTTCTTTTTGATCAGAATTGTATTCATATAAAGTAAATTTTGGAGGAGTTGTATCTTTGAACAAAGTGACTTTTCTATCAACTCGTATTCCAAGGTATGTATTTTCTGGTGTTTCAAAATTGTATTCAACTTTTTCTGTTGGAGTTCAAAGTGGCGAATTAAAACTATTTATACTGATTGTATAGTTCGTTTTTTCATTTAAATTCAAGTAAATAATTGCTTTTTTTTGATATAAAACAATATTTTCTTCAGTAAGTTCTGTATCGGGAGATATGTCTAATAATCAAATAAGTCTTTTTTTAGCTTCTGATCTGTTATTTATAAATTCTTTTGAATCTTTTTCTCATTTATCTGTATAAAATGGCATAGAAAAATCGACAGCAAACGCTGACTTGAAATTATTTTCTACATCAAAAAAGTTCACATCTTTTACTGATACTTTCAAAAATTTATCTGTACAGGCTGCTCTTTTTTCCTCTAAGCCATCAAGAATAGCATAATGTTCTGAAAAATATGCAGAGTTCCCTCCTATAATATTTTTACAATTTTCTTTTGTAACAGAAACCTGACTCACATCGAAATTTCTATGACAAGCTCTTTTTGCAGCATTATAATCTGCGATTAAATAGCTAAATCAATGTATATTAAATAAATCTGAATCGAATTGAAAAATATCACTACAAACATCTTTTGTCATTGTAGTTCCATTTTCTAATATTCATTTCATTTTCAGTACTTTTTGCTCGTTTGAGTAATGCGAAAACCACTGAATAGAAAAATAAGAAAACGAAATAACGACAATATTTATTAAAATAATTGCCGTTATTAAAATTTGATTTTTTGTATATTTTTTTGATTTAAAAAAATTATATTTTTCTTGAAAAAACTCCTTTACTCCCATAGTCGTGTTTTATTGAATAAATTCAGTAAAATTATAAAGAAATTATTCTAAAAATCTAGAAAAAATTTAAAAAAATTATATATGTAGTTTTTTATTTCTGCTACGCAAAATTTTTGCGACAAGCAAAGAAATTATAAATATAACTCACGAGCCGATGAGAAGTTTTCCATCAAGTGAAATATTTGAAAAATCAAAGTCTCAAACATTTTCAACACTCGCTCCCGCAAGGACAAAAACTAGTGATCCCGGAATAGTTCCGATCAAAGTAGCCCAGAAATATCCTGACCATTTCACTCTAAAAAATCATGAAATATAATTCACCGCATCAAAAGGGAAAAATAAAAGTCTCGATAATAAAATTCCTTCAAATGCATTGTTTTGGAAATATGATTTAAATTTTCATAAATTTTCCAAGCTATCTTGTTTTATAAAATCTTTTCAAAATATTTTTCATAAATAATATGAGAAATTCGCACTAATATTCTCTCAAACAATCGTGTAAAAAAGCCCTCACCATACACCAAAAATAGCTCAACTCATAAAAGTTAAAAATGTAGCTGGAAATAACACAAGTGGACGAATAGCATATATAAATATATATAAAAAAGGCCCCCAGAATGTGTTTGTTATAAAATGATATAAAGCCTTTGCTATATCAATATTTGATAGATTATATTTCGTTTTGAAGTAAAAAAATACAATAATTACTGCCGTCCAGAGAATTGCTGCAAATATTTTTAATTTGTGTTTTCAAAACCAATATGATCATTCTGATTTTATATTTGAAAGCGTCGAGACAACAAACTTATCTGCAACTTTTTTAATAATTTCTGACTTTGATGGATATGGAAAAATTTGCTCTGATAATTTATAAGCGGAAATCTTATTTTTTATTGCTAAAGAAATTATAGAAATCATTTCTCATGCATTTTTAGCAACTATTGAAGCTCATAATATTTTTCAAGTTCCTCTTTGGAAATGTATTTGTACAAATCAATCGGTTTCTTCTGTTAATTTTGAGCGGTCATTTTGAGAAAAATTCATCGAAATAGTTTTTATCTCTTCTTTTCCATATTTTTTCTCTGCATTTTCTCTATTTAATCATACCGCTGAGGCTTCTGTAAATGTATATAAAGTTCTCGGTAAGGCTTGATTTCTTACTGATTTTTTTAAAAATGGTACAAATGTGTTTCTGACTACGCCTCTTCATTCATTATTCGCCCAATGAGTAAATTTTGGGTTATTTTCAACACAATCTCAAATTGCAAAAATATGTTTCTTATTCGTTCTGCTATATTTATCTACGGAAATTCATTTTTCTGAATATTTTATTCCTGCTTTATTTAAATCAATCGTAGTATTGGCTTTACGTCAGATCGAAAAGAATATTTTTTGATCTGGCAGTTCTATAAAATCATCTCATTTATTAATTTTTAATAGAATTTTTCAATTTTCTTTTTTCTCAATAATTGAGTCTAAATAAATATTCACTCATTTTCCTTGAAAATATTTATATAAAAAATCTGAAACTTCAGGATCTTCATAATTTAAAAGTTTTTTATTTTTATGAACCAGGGTTACATCTATTCCGAGTGCTGCAAATACTTCTACCAGTTCCAAACCAATCGCGCCTCATCATAAAACGATAATTTTTTTAGGTAGATTTTCTTGCTCAAAGATATTTTCATTATTTAGGAAATCATTTTCTGAAAATCCTGGAATATTTGGAATAATTGGCTTTGAACCAGTAGCTATAATAATTTTCTCTGCATAAATGTTTTCATTATTTCATACCTTAACAATATGATTATCAACAAATTTTGCATCTGCTTGAAAATAGTGAATTCCATGTTTTTCCAAATCAGATTGTTTTTCCTCATTTCTAATTGATTCTCTAATTTTTCTTGCATGATTTAATGCATCTATATCTGAGATTCACTTATTTTTATGAACAATAGATAAAAGTGCTTTACTCGGGACACAACCGAAATTTGTGCAATCCCCTCCTATCCTAGACTTCTCAATTAAGGCAACTTTTTTTCAAGCTCATGCTAATCAAAAAGCACAAGTTAATCATCATGCTCAAGATCAGATAATTATAAAATCAAATTTTTTCATACAATTCTTTTAGTCAATATTTATATTATTTTTACTCAACGACCTTAATTTATTCTAAATAAAAATAATTTGATTAATTGTGATATCAGATATACTTATATGCATAAATAAATTTTAAAACAAACTCTATGTCTGCTATAAAGATTAAGTGATTAACAAAAAATTATTGAGAAAATAAGGTTCTCAAAAAAATTGATCTTGATATTGAGTCTGGTGATTTTTTTGCACTTTTGTGACAAAATGGTGCGGGAAAAACAACTATGATTTCAATTTTAACAAATCTTGTAAAAAAAGATGGATGAAAAATAAAAATAAATGGGACTTCCATTGATAAAGACTTTGCAAGTGCAAGAAAAAACATTTGAGTAGTTCCTCAAGAATTTAACTTTGATCAATTTGAAAAAGTTAAAAATATCCCCGTTATTCAAGCTGGATATTATGGAATATCAAAAAAAGTTGCAACAGAAAGAACAGAAAAATATTTAAAACAATTATGACTTTGGGAAAAAAGAGAAAATAAAGCGAGAGAACTTTCTGGATGAATGAAACGTAGACTTATGATTGCAAGAGCACTTGTTCACGAACCTAAAATATTGATTTTAGATGAACCAACAGCCGGTGTTGATGTGGAATTAAGAAATGGAATGTGGGATTTTATACGTGAACTCAATAAATCTGGGACAACTATTTTACTCACAACGCACTATTTAGAAGAGGTCGAAGCATTATGTAACAGAGTTGCCATTATTCACAAATGAGAAATTATTCGTGATACAAAAACAAAGTTTTTACTCGAAGAATTGCAAGAAGAAAGTATTATTTTAAATACAAATGAAGATATCCCTAAAGATATAGAAAATACTCTTAAAGAATTTCAAGCAGAAAAAATTTCAAAAAAAGAATTATCTGTAGTTTTATCAAAAAAGCATAGTTTAAATGGACTATTCACACTATTGAATTCTTTAAACATCGAAGTATCTAGTTTTAGAAATAAAGCAAACAGACTTGAACAATTATTTATTCATTTAACAAAATAATATGAGAGACTTACTCAGCTTAAGCCAAAAAGAAATTGGCCGTTTTCTCCGTGTATGGAAACAAACACTTATACCACCAGTGATTACTATTGTTTTATATTTACTGATTTTTGGAAAATTTATTTGAGATAAAATTTCAATTATTGAATGAGTAAATTATATTGATTTTATCTTTCCAGGATTATTAATGATGTCAGTAATTATGGCGAGTTATGGAAATAGTTCATTTTCATTTTTCGGATCAAAATTTCAAAAAAATATTGAAGAATTATTTGTTTCTCCAATGAGCTCTTGGAAAATATTAGTTGGTTTCTGTATTGGAGCAATTGCCAGATGACTCTGTGTGTGAATGCTCGTATTTACAGCTTGATATTTTATGATAGATCTACAAATTCATAGTTATTTCTTTGTCTTTGTTTTCTTATTTTTAACTTCTCTTATGTTTGCTCTTGCTGGGCTATTAAACGGTCTTTATGCAAAATCATTTGATGATGTAAATATCGTTCCTTCATTCATTATTACTCCTCTTATCTATCTTGGTTGAGTATTTTATTCTATAGATTTACTGACTCCTTTTTGGAAAACTCTCAGTCAATTTAACCCAATTTTATATATGGTAAATGGCTTACGTTATGCATTCATTTGAGTTTCCGATGTCAGTTTATTTGTAGCGCTAGGAATTATAATTAATTTTGTAATTATTTTGTTCTGACTTACTTTATATCTTTTAAAAAAATGATATTGAATCAGAAGTTAAGTCACAAAAAAAAGAAAAAGAACTTTTATACAAAGTTCTTTTTTTGTTGTTCTGGCATTTCTGAAAATCCTATAATATAACCGTTTAAGTCTCTTATATAAAATTCTTCTGAACCATACCAAGTTTTATGTAATGGTTTTTCAATTTGCACATTTAGTTTGATCGTTTTATAATATTCCTCAATTCCTTCCATTTTAAAATACAAAGCAACTGAAGATTGATCATATGATTTTCATAATCCTGGTAATTCTTCTTTGAGACTATCCTCTGCCTGGAGCATAATTTCTGCATTTCCTTTTTGTACAATAGCAAAAGCATACTCTAAACTATCTTCAAGAATAAAATCTGTATTTTTATTATAATCTACTGCCATTAAGCAATCAAATCATAAAATTCTTATATAATATTGCACTGTTTCAAAAACATTTCTCACCATCAAATTTGGTGTAACTGAAGTCATTTTCATGTAGCTTCTCCTTTTAAAAATTATCGATATCCAAAGAAGTATATGAATAAGTCAAAAAAAATCGAGAAAATAAATATTTTCTCGATTTTTTATTTTAATTATTTTAAAATTTTATCAATAGCATCAAATGCTCTTACATCTTGTAATTGATTTTTTACAGCTCTTTGTAAATTACTTAATAAAGTTTGTGTTTCTGTAAAGTTTGAATATTTTGAAATATTTTTTTCAAAATGAGATTCTCTAGAAATTTCTTTTAAAATAGCATCTTTTTGCGCTTCATTTTTTTTCGTAGCAGATGCAATTGTTCTATGTGCTTTTGTTAGCATTTTTTTATATTCAGATCTTGTCATTGAATCTGACATTTCTTCTAAATATAATTCTAAATTATCTGAATTGTAATAACCAAAAACTAAATCATCTGCATTTCTATTTTTTGATACTAAACTTGATAATGTTCCTTCTTTGTTAGAAATATTGATATAAGCTGAATTAGCTAAAGCAACTTGTTTTCCGTCTTTCATTTCAGCAACTAACGTCATTGTAACGCTTTTATAGTCATTTTTATCAAAATCTTTTACTAAATCTGAATTATTAAAAATATATTCTTTTTTTCATTCAGTAAATTCAACAGTTTTATAGTTATATGTATCATTTACAGGAGTTGATTCGATTTCATCCATCGCCATACCTTTTGCATATAACATATGACTTCTCCCTTCTTCAACTAGAAAATATATTTTTTTCGCGTCTTTTTTAATTTCTTTTGGAACAACAATATCTTTTGTTTCAATTTTAGTAGTATAATAATGAGTTGAATTATAATCATAATCTGCAGAAACAGTGTTGTTTCTAATAATAATATCTGATTCAGAAATTGTTTCTGCTTCTAATTCAATTCTTTCCATTTTAATTGGAGCGCTAATAAGAACCGGTGTTTGTAATTCAGCAGCAAATGTACTTGATGTTAATACAGCACATCCTAATAATGTACCAGCAATAATTTTTTTCATAATTTTTTATATTTTTAAATAAAAATCATTCAGTTTTATTGAATGACATAATCTAAAACGACAAAAAAATATAAACGTGACAAAAAAATAAAAAAAAGAAGAAATTAACTTTCTTCTTTATGTGAATTCATATGAGCAGAATCTTCTTTAGAATCATCAAAAGGATCAAGATGAATATTTACAATCCATTTAACAGATCTATCTAATTCATTAATTTCATCAATAATATCATCTGCTGAGTTATGTGCATCCAATAGGTGAATATAAGGATTATATACTACGTGTACATCAACAAATTTCACATTTCATGATTGACGCGTTTTTAAATAATGATAGTTGTTTACAGATGGTGCTGAGAGAATTATTTTTTCTATATTACTAACCTCTTCTTCTTCTAAAGCCACATCCATTAACATTAGAAATCATTTTTTTAAAACCTCAACTGCAGAATACATAATAAATATCGCAATCGCTCACCCAACAATCGCATCTACGATATACCAATTAGTAAAATAAATAATTCCTAATGAAACTAACACTCAGGCATTTGACCATAAATCCGTTTTATAATGTAGTGCATCTGATTCAATAACTAGATTTTTTGTTTTTTTAGCTACATGTTCTAAAAATAAAACAAGTCCTCCCGTAATAAGTAAAGATAAAACCATTACTCATAAAGATATTCCTAAATATTCAATTGGTTCAACAGAAAAGAATTTTTGATATGATTTATATAAGATATACCCTCCCGATATAAAAATAACAACTCATTCAATAAATGCTGCGAGAGCTTCTATTTTTCATCTTCCATAATTAAACTGTTCATCGGCTGGTTTTTCTGCGTTTTTAACAGCAAAGTAATTAAATACTGATACAAACATATCTAAAAGTGAATCAATTGCAGATGAGAGAAGTGCAACTGAACCACTCATTAAACCAAATGTAAGTTTTATAGCGACTAAGACAAATGCGGTAGAAGATGAAACCAATGTAGCAATTTTTTGTAAAGACATAGTAATTTTAAAATTTTTTATAAATATTTTTTCTATTATAAATATTTTTTTC
>CAJXJP010000010.1 GCA_913055215.1 uncultured Candidatus Altimarinota bacterium
ATCTTTCATGATATTAAATGAAATAAAATTACACCAAAATTTTCAGATGATTTAATATTAGAATATGAAAAATTAATTCAATTTATTATTTCTCAATGACAATATGTCGATATACAAAACTTGATTGAATTTCAGTACATGGTGAGATTTAATGAAAATAACCATTTTGATGAAATAAAAAAAGAACTAATTGAAAAAAATGTTATTTTTTCATTTCATGATCAAGTCTTACTTACAGCAGAACAAGTAGAAAAATCTCTTAATAAAATACCGAAATGTAATATCTGGTAAAAAAAACACGAAAAATTTGCTTCGTGTTTTTTTTTAAATATAATGTTTCTGTATTGAATTATTGCGCTAATATATAGGTTACAAGGCAATGAAGTCCCTATTTATCTAGCTATAACAATGATTCTGTTTTCACTTCGATAGAAATCGAAGGTTTTTTTGCGTATTTACTAAACAATCAAAGAATGCCACTCAAAGATAATAAAAACAAGGGCGTAGAAGAAATTAATCTAGACGAACTTGGGTTAAATATATTAAAAAAAGATGAATTATCTAAAATTGATTTTGAAGAACCTACCATGGGTGAACTTATGGAAGAAGAAGTAAAAATCAAAGAAGAAGAATGAGAAGATAATGTAATCGGAGCTCTTAAAAAAGAGTCTGCAGGTGGAAAAATGTTAAAAGATAGAGATGATGATAAAAGAAGAGCTGGTAAATGATTAAAACAATTTCTTGACGTAAAAGTTGAAGAAAAATTTCTTGATGGAATGCCTGAAGGGATTCAAGAATTAATGAAAAAAGGTAAAAAAGACGGTGCCGTAACTCAAGATGAAGTT
The DNA here is from genome assembly GCA_913055215.1 of uncultured Candidatus Altimarinota bacterium. Taxonomy (GTDB): domain Bacteria; phylum Patescibacteriota; class Gracilibacteria; order BD1-5; family UBA6164; genus CAJXJP01. The sequence continues at coordinate 846 of CAJXJP010000010.1, forward strand.
ATGTCTGCGATACCTAAAGCTGAAGAAGATTTAGAACTATTAGACGAAGTTTACACAAGATTTTTACAATTAGGAATTGATATCGTTGATAATCTTGATAAAGATAATTTATTCGATTCTGATAAAAAAGATAAAAAACCAGAAAAAGTTTCTGTATCACTTTCTGAAATCTCAGATGATTCAATTAGAATGTACCTGAATGAAATTGGGAGAGTAGATTTACTTTCTAGTGAAGAAGAAATTGATTTAGGGAAAAAAATTAGAGCTGGTGACCAAGAAGCAAGAAAAAAATTAGCAGCAGCAAATCTAAGATTAGTTGTGTCTATTGCTAAAAAATATATGTGAAGAGGTTTAGGATTACTAGACCTAATTCAAGAAGGTAATGTTGGTTTATTTAGAGCCGTTGATAAATTTGATCCAGATAAAGGGTTTAAGTTCTCAACATATGCAACTTGGTGGATTAGACAATGAGTAACTAGAGCAATTGCTGACCAAGCAAGAACGATTAGAGTTCCTGTTCATATGATTGAAACAATCAATAAATTTACTCATACATATAGAAGACTTACTCAAGAACTGACTCGTGAACCTTTAATGGAAGAACTTGCAACAGAACTTGATATGGATATCAGAAAAGTAAGACAAATTATGAGAATTTCTCAAGATATTCTTTCTTTAGATGCTCCAGTTGGTTCAGAAGAAGATACTTCCCTATGAGACTTTATCGAAGATGATAAAAATCCAACTCCTGACAATCAAACGAATATGAATCTTCTAAAAGATAATTTATATGAAATGTTAGATTTCCTTACTCCTAGAGAAAGAAAAATTATTATTATGAGATTTGGTTTAAATGGTTGAGATGTTCATACTCTTGAAGAAGTTGGGAAAGAATTTGGTGTAACAAGAGAAAGAATTAGACAAATTGAAGCTAAAACATTAGAAAAATTAAAAGAACATCCAAATGCGGATAAAATTAGATTCTTTTAATAAATTAAAAACAGAAAAATTTTATTTTTCTGTTTTTTTGTTAACTAAAAAATAAAACATAAGATTTAAGGTCTTATGTTTTATTTTTTAATCTGCTACAAACAATGGAGGTGGACTTGTTTGAATCAGCGGATTATATTCAATTATCATAGGATGTTTATAATAATCCGATGATGACGGATAGTTAGCAGTTCATCCATTAGCTGGAGTGTTATTTGGTGCAATATAATATCTTCTTAAGTAATTTAAGTCATATTTTTGTGCTTGAGCTCTTGTTGTACATGATCCACTTGCTACAAAATATGGACACTCAACTGGATTTTTTCTAGAACCTCAGATAGTATTTTCTGACATAACTGAACCTAATAGATATAGTTGATGTTTTAATACCGCTTGAGGCGTATTTCAGTCTAATTCAGTACCATTATAACTTATCATAGATTTATCAGCATAATATGATCATACTAATTTAGTAACTGACGGATTAACATAGATATTTCATCATCTTTTTCATGAATCCTCTAAAACAATTACTCACAGGTTTGAAGTAGAATTTGAATATTCTAAATTAGATTTCAGATACAAATTCCCTCCTTCTACGATAATAGTTTTTACTCATTTCATTTTTTCTGTACTACTATCGAGTATTACAGTTGATCCTCATAGATTTCAGAAATATAAAATATCTCATACAGCTACTCATCAATTAAAACTTCCCCAACCTGAACTATCATCGAGTTTGATAATTTTATTAGTTCAATTGTTTGGAGTAACAAGTTTTACGAATGAATACGCATTTTCTCTAATTTCTTTTTTAATAAGGCCTTTATTGTTATCTCAAATCATAATAACATCTACCCCACTTTGACCAGAAACAATTTCTTTATATGAATCAACTTGACTTGATCATACAATCTTAACACCACTCTGAATTGCATTTTCAGTAGAATAGGCTCAATGGTATCTATCTTTTCAAATAATTCCACTGTTATAGATTACTGTTTTAGTCCCTATTGGTGTAGAAATATTATACCTAATATGTGATGATAAATATATTTTTTGTTCTTCACTTAAAGTTCATGTTTCAAGCTCAAATAAGGTATTAAAAACCTTATTTCAAGGACTTATGCCGCTTTGATATACAGTTCTCAAAGGTGAACTTTCTGATATTGCAGTATTAGGAATTCATCAGTTTGTTTTTGTATAAGATACTTTTACATTATCTCTTACAGTAGCAGATTGAGCTCAAAATTCTAAATATACTTTAGATTGAGAGACTGTTGTTATGCCAAGTTTAGCAATACTTAAATTATTTTTTTGCTCTGCTCATTCAATGAATCCATCATTAATAATTTCTCATGTGAAATTGGTTACATACATTGGTTTAAAGTTTGGAATTCTTGCTGAACTAGGAATTGTATGATTTTTAGCCGAGTTAATTGAGTCAGTTATATTAACTTTTGCGTTATTAAATTCTGCTGCACCATATGCTAACTGTCTTCCATCTGAAGCAGAGCTGTTATATGTTGGTGTAAATGATTTTACAGAAAATTTATATTGACCATTAGTTGAATGCACATTTGTATATGTTTGATTTCATGAATTTGATACAGCTAGAGAAGCATATAATCAAATTGGTCCTTTAACCATAATTCATGATTCTCAAGTTCTTGAGTATTGATCGAGTCTTACTGAGTTTTTAAAAGGGATTGTTAGGTTTATTTTTCTATTTATTCATGTAGCTGGGATTATTATATTAGAATATTGATCTTTTAATTGATAATTGATATATTTTTCTGCCCCATTTGCAATATTTGCAGTTGATGTAACATTTTGTGCTAAAACTTTTGTATTTGTATTAGCTATGGAAGTTATATCTGCGAAAACATTGAAATTATAATTTTTTAATGTATCTCAATGAGTAATACAATTTCATGCTTCGTCACAGACTCTTTTTAACTTGAATGTATATACTCTTGCTCCATTAGATTCTCTATCATTGTCTACTTTCGAAATATTTTGGAAAAAACTTAAAACTCAACTAGTTGAAGTTTTAAAATCTGCTCATCAAGTGATATTTTCCATAGTTCATTCAGTTGAATCTATAGGGGATCAACCTTGAGCATTTACCGTAAATTTAAATGATTTGTTATTATTTGCATTTAAATTGTCTCAAACTGTTGTAGATACATCATTTATAGAAGGTCAAATCGTATCAAATAAAATAGAATGAGGCGAAATGAAGGTTGTTTGTTTATTTGCATGATCTGTTGCAACAATTCTAAACTCAACCTTTGTTCTTTGAGTATTTAAGATTTTGGTTCTCGTATAAGTTTTAATCATTGTATTTGAACTTCAATTCCAAGAATCAACTAATCCAAATGGACCATCATTAATACTCTGTTGTAATACAACAGATTTCAACTTACTTCATCAAGCATCTTGCGCTTTATATTGAATTTGTACATCGTCTTTAGTCCATCATGTTTTTGAAAATTGTATTTGTAAATTGTAAGGATTATATCCATCCCATTTAAAACAATACATTATTCAACTTGGACTTGCCCAAATTCTATTCGTACTTAATGAATTTAAAGGAAAAGTATTATATGAAGGATTTGGATTTAAGTTTGAAGCTGTACCTACAGCAACATCCCCACTATAACCAGTTGGAGTTCCTCATGTTATATCACCATCTCACGAACATTGTGTTTTTGTCCGTTCTCAACCAACATTGTATGAGACAGGTGTTGATCAATACCAATTTGCATTTACTACTGAAAGACTGAGAAGAAAGTATATACATATGAGTGTAAGTATATTTCTCATAAAAAAAATAATAGATATTAAGTTACTCTATTATTTTCTCATAATTTATTTCATGATGCAAATATTTAATACATTAAATATGAAAATTGTCTATTTACGTTTTTAAAATGCTCAATTTGTAGTTTTTTTGCATCTGAACTTACAGATTTTGGAGGATTTATTTCTTTGTATAAAACATCCATTTTACTGATAACAAAGTCAATTTCATCTGATACTTCTTTTCCTATTGGAGTCAGTTGAGCATGCTTCTTTATCACTCTCTGTAAAAACTTTGTTTTTATATGATATAAAACTATTTTTCATAGCCAATATTCTTTATCGTCTAAGGCTCAATTTACATATGCTTTCATTAAAATATACATAGTTGGGGCAAATGCATGATAGCCTAAAAATACACCAATTATTGGTCTTGCATCGGGTCTGATTGCGGAATAATAAATTTCATCTCTGTTGTTCAACACAATTGGATCAAAATGCATGATTAAATTTAATTTATTATGTGATGACTCGTGAATAATTGCTTCGAGATTATTTATTTCTGGAGCATCTGAATCTAATGTATATCATAGATATAAATGCCCAATTGCATCTTTGTAGCTTCATGAGTTATGAACGCTTTTAGAAGTTCAAAAAGGAATTATTTTACTTATGATTTGATTTAATTCATCATAAATTCATTCATCTAATGATTTTAATAATTCAAATGTCTTAGCATAATTATCAATCCAGTTATTTTCTGATAAGTCTCACCACCCTACTCAAACTCAATCAGTCTTGTGATCAGGGTGTAAGTTAAACTCTGCATAAGGATTATTATCGGTTAAAGAAAGTCTAATTTTTGTATTATTAATAAATTTTCCAGAGTTCATTGCTAGATTATCAGAATCAATTCCCTCTGATAAAAAACATTGTATTTCCTTTTCTAAATCTGAAATTGTAGATTTTACAAGATCATGATTTCAGTTTTCCTTCTGATAATCGATAAAGCAAATCAATGATGAAATATCAGTATTTGAAAGAAACATTTTTAGGTCATCTGTTTTAAGGAGAATTTCATATTGAGAGTTTAATAATCAGGTATAAAAATATGAATCTAAGAGTCATAATAATTTATTATAAAACTTATGTTTATATTCTTGAATGAGAGGAGAGTTTTTTGTTCACAAAACATAATATTTTAAATTTTGCATATTTATTTTTTAGCTATAATAAGAGTAATTATAAATTTAATCAGATTTATGCAATACTTTTTTATGCTTCTGGCTGTTCCCTTTTTGTATTTTCAATTTAAAATACTGCAATCGGATTTAAATTCAAAGATTATTCCAAATAAATATCTTCTATACACACTTTCTTTAGTCCCATTTTATTTTATTTTAGTATTTTTTCAGTGAGAATCTGCTCAAATATTAGACTATATATTTCACGGAGTTTGAACATTGTTATTAAGTTTTATACTGTATTATTATTGAGTTTGGGCAGCTGGAGATGCAAAATACTTTTTTGTACTCAGTATGTTTACCACCTATCATTGAGTCGTAAACTTTTTTGGAAATATATGAATATTAGCGCTTATTTATCTTCTGTGATACTTTATGTATTTCACATTTTATAAAATGATATTTATAAAAGAAATTCGTTCAAAAGCAGCACAACTTATTAAAGAGGATGTACAAAAAATTGTTGATAAATTCAAAAAAAATAAAAATTTTCAAAGTTACAAATGAATAACCTTAGGGATATTCTACTTTATATGTATATTTTTATGAATCCGTCTTTTTAGAATATTTCTTATTCAAAAGCTTGGTATTATAGATTATAGCTGACTTCAACCTTACATCGATATAATCCTAAATAATTCAACATATTTTATTTTAAGTATGATGGTTATATGTTTTTTATTCTATTTCTTTGTAAAAATACTATTTTGGATAATGCGTTATGTTATCGATATAGTTCTGACTAACGATCAATTCGCGGCCCAAAAAATAAGCGTATTTATTCTCAGTATTTTTGTGGTAATTTTCATTATTTATGAATTGATGATAAATAGAGATATGATGACTCAATATTTATTTCAAATCATATTTATCTGAGGGCTTTTCTATTTTATAGCAAGATTTATATTTTATAGTTATAAAATTAGCTTTTCAATCGAGGAATGTAATTTTATCCATATAGATAATTTGAAAAAAAATGACATCATTGATAAAAAATTCTTAGTATCTTTTTTATGAAATCAAATAGTCTTTAGAGATAGCGAGCTCAAAGAATACACAAATATATTGTGAGAAAATCCTTCAAAAATGATTCAAAATTTTGATAATCCGATAGATGAAGAGACAAAAGAACTCATTCAAGAATCGTATAAACTCGTAAATTCTTATCATTCAAAACATACTGAAAATCATCAACCAAGAGAACATATTAATACTTATGAAACATTTGCATTTGCCCCATATATATTTTTATGACTTGTGTTAACATATTTCTTTGATGATACATTATTCCGTTATTTGACAGAATTTGTCATTGAAACAACAAAAAGACTAATAAGTTATTAGTCTTTTTTTATTGGTTCAAATTCTGACCATCAGTACATATCAGGATATTCTTTCCATGGTCATTCACAATATTTGTCTTTCACACATGTTCTACAGTTTTCTCTTTTTGATTTTCATTCTGACCATCTATAATCAGCATAACTATCTACCCTATATTCTGCATCTACTACTGATGTCTCAGGCATATGATTTTCTGCGATTGCCCATTCATATCATTGCATTAAACAATATGGGATTGCTTCAGTATAAGCAGGAATTCCTGCTTTTTTTGCTAAATCTAATGCTTTATAAATATATGGCATAACAAGAGATTTTTTCGGAACAACATCTTCTTTATTTGCAGCAGCACTTCATAAAATATGAACAAAAGCGAACTGAAACTGTGTGACATTTAATTTGATGAGTAATGCGGCAAGTTCTGGAATTTCTTTATAATTTTCTTTTGTTACTACTGAATTAATAATGACAATTTGATTTAATTTTCTTAGGTTAATTAATCATTTCACTACCCTTTCCCAAGCTCATTTTGTTACTACCTGTCTATCATGAGTTTCTTTATGAAATCCATGAATAGATGGGCTAAATTCTGTAACACCAGCTTCGATTAATTTTTGAACATATTCTATTTTATCAAAATTTGTTCAGTTTGATTGGATTTGAATTTGTTTATAGCCTACCTGCTTAGCGTATGCTACTGCTTCTACCAATTGTGGATGGACAGTAGGTTCACCGCCAGTAAAAACTATATACAAGGCTCATTTATCGTACTCGCCTTGTATTATCGTTTGAATTTCTTCTAAACTCCTTGGTTTAAAACGTAGACGTTTATCTCATTGAACACAAAAAGTACAGTGATTGTTACAAGCAAAACCGACTTTTACATCTGCTCTTTTATACATATTTATATTGAATTACCTTTTAATATCTTCTATTATTTTTTTACGTTCTTCTTTTGTTAATTTTTGTGGATATACATCTACATAATTATAAAACTGTTCATATTCATAAACTCATGAACAAATACTATTTAAATCGCAAGTTTTACATTTTTCTAACTTTTCATGCCCCCACTCTACTTCGTGGATCATTTCTCTTTCGTCTAAAAAGTAAACAATTCTTTCTTCATCTTTTACAATTTTTCTTGTTTCTGTTGAACACCATTCATGACCTGGAACATAACATAACGGCATTTTTTCAGCACGAAATGTTCTTCCAGTTTCAGTTAAATACGTCATGGCGTTATTGAGCGACGGTTTAAAATTATCAAAATTTGGAAGTGTTGACCATGCAGTATCTGTTTTCCTCATCATCTCTGGATCAAGATTATTCCAAACAAAATGTCTGATTGGTGGAAATAATTTTGTGAGAAACTGTACTGTTTTATCAAGATGAGTTTCATTATAATGATTGATAACCGTGTTGATTTGAACACGAATTCCAGAATTAAGAGAATTTGTAATCGATAACATCAATTTTTTCCAACTCCCAGGAGTATCTGTTAGAAAATCATGTACTTTATCATAACAAGAATAAACTGAGAAATGTACTAATTCTAATCAAGCATCAGCTAACCTTTGCATAAATTTAGGATTTGCACACATCATACCATTGGAAATCATTCTATTATTCATTCAGATTTTTTTTGAGTATTCTATCCATTTAGGAAGATCTGGAGAAAGTGTAGGTTCTCATCATGTAAAAATGATTCAGTCATAGCCCCTTTCTTTAAAATCATCAAGCAATTCAATTCATCTTTCATAACTGATATTGTTCCCATTTGATGGATTTGAACAGAAATGACAAGCATTGTTACAATGTCTGTTTACTTGTATGTATCAAATATTTGCCATAAATTATTGAATTGGTTTTAAAATATCAAATCCGTAACTACGAATAAAATTTATATGTATTCATTTACATTCAGAATTATATTTACATCCTGAACATCTCAAAGATTTTTTTCTATACAAGTTCTTAATATATGTATAAGTATAATCTTCTAAAGTTGATTCTTTTTGTAAGTCATTGTAGGTTTCATATATTCCCTCTCATCAAAGGCATTTAGGAATATTAATAAGTTTTTTATTTGAATTTTCTATAAATTTTTTAAAATCTTCACTTTTTTCTCAGTATTTTTCATAAATTTGACTTGGAAACTCTTCTCATGAAATAACTTGATAATCTAGTGTTTTTTCAATTTTTTGAGTATATTGATTTTGCATAAAACTATGACAAAAATCATTTTGAAAGCAAACATCACAAGCTGGACCGTAACATTCAGGTTTTTTTTCTCATTTTGAGAGAATAAAAGGTTCAAACATCTGATATGCTTCTCACATGATTTCAGATTTTATTTTTCTTGGATCTTGAATTAAGTCTTCATATCATTCAAATGCTTCAACTGGAAAACGATTCGTCCATATATTCATTCATTCTGTTTTTGAAAATTCCCATGTTTCATGTAAAACTTTTACTTTTTCTGAAATATCATAAAATAATTTATTTTTATGTTCCAAAAAACCCCTCCCAAAAGGAATAATTTGTAAAATATCATATTCGTAAACTCAAAGCTTTTTAAAGAACCTAATGATATCCGGCAAGTGATCTACGTTTATTTTATTTACAACTATATCTATGTTTAAGATAACTTCAGGAAAGTATTTCTTGATATAAATAAGGCCCCTGAGTGATTTTTTGAACGCTCATGGTGTTGCTACTAAATAATCATGGATTTCAGCATTGTGCGAATGAAAAGAAAAAGTCACTTCTTCTAGACCTGCAGAAAAAACTTTTTTACAAAATTCTAAATTTCAAAACATATTTCCATTGGTAACCGTTTGAACTCTATCGTATCAAAGTGATTTTGCATAAGAAATATACTCTGGAAACTTAGGATTAATCGAAGCTTCTCATCATGAAATAATCACACGATTTTCCATTCATGGGATAAATCAATCTGATATTTCTTTTTTAACTTTTTCAGGTGATGGAAATGTATTGTTTTGTGCTTCGCTATCGAGACAAAAAATACATTTATTATTACAAGCAGAAGCAATACGAACCCAAACTCTGTTTTGTTTAATTGTATGTTCTTTTGCAAGTAAATTTTCTTTATTTTCCATTGTTTTTGTTTAAATATACAGAGAAATAATCCATAATTTTATGTAGTTGATTTTGACCTTGAACTTGAGAGTTTATCTTATTTTCTAACTCCGACATCGCATTTTGCTGAGAATGAAACTCATCCTCTGAAAACTTTGATAAATCTACTACATCAATATTTTCGATAAATAATTCGTTTTGTATTTTTTTTCAAAAATATGTAGAAACAAAATCAGAATAATAGAGTTTATTTTCAGAATTTATAAATAATGATTCGTTAATAAGAGATGATTTTTCTCATAGATTTTCAGTAAAACCATAGAGGCGTAAACTTTTATCTTTCAAGCTGATATCAAGAATATTTTTCATAACTTGAGAAAGGTTGGTCAGATCTTCTTTTTCCCATTTTTGAGTAAAATATACAGGTAAAATATTAAATCCCCTCATTCCTGCATTATAAAGTTTTTGAAATTGATCTGCTGCAATATGTTCTTTTCCTGGTGAAATAATGAGATTAAAGTAGAGTTTATATTCTAAATTGTATGTTTTTATAAAAGGTAGAACTTTATCAAAATCAAAACAATTTTCAGAATCAATTGAGAAAAATATAAGAGAAAAATATGTTTCTAGATATTCTCAAATTTCATCATTTAAAATAGTTGTATTGGTAACAATTTCGTAATTATTTTGAATAAAATTATTAGAATTACTAATTATATATTTTATGTCAGGAAAACGCAGAAGTGGCTCCCCTCCAAAGAACTTAAACCTATTAATTGATCAGTGATTTTTTTCTATGAAAGATAAAATCTTCTCTCTATTTTCGAGAGAAAGATGTATATTATCTTTTATAACATCACAATAACTGCAATCGTAATTGCAAGCGGTCGTGGTATGTAAAATTATATTATATTTCATAGTCTTTAGTCACTAGAGTGTATTATGTGTAATTTTATTGATTTCTGAGTATCCATAAAGATTTTTATAGGCTTTTGCCGGTCACCAACAAATTGAGTTATATATACATCAATTACAAGCGTCTACTTGTGCCCTTTCTCTTGGAAGAACTTCTGTTCTTTCAATTGGCTTATCTTCAAAAGTATTATCTGAATATAATTCATCAGAGATTTTAACTCTATTTTCATAATTATAATCATCGGTCATTTTGATATATTTTTCTCTCTTATTTGAAGAAAAGATACAAAAAGGTATATCTACTACTTTGAGATTTAATTTATTTTTGTATGAATAATCTACAGCTTTGTTGATGTATTGCATCACTTGTGAATACTTTGGTGCTACTGATTCTAATAAATGTTCTTTTGTATAATATTCTTCATCTAAATCTGGATATGTTACCGCAATATTCGTAATTCAATGTTTATGTGAAAACTCTACTAGTTCTGGAATATGAGGAAGATTGTCTGTCGTTATAACAATATTTGATTTAATAAAACTTCCTTTCCAATATTTTTTTATATTTTCAAAAACTTCATTCCAGTGAACAAGTACGTTTGTTCTTGAAATTTTTTGTTGTAAATCTTTGTCTACTCATTGAACAGAAAGGATAAGTTCATCAATCAATGGAAGATATTTTTTTGCTTGAGCATCTAAGTGGAGGGTTGTTGCATTTGTAGTAACTAATGTTGTAAATCACATTATTTTTGCGATTTTGAGAGAATCATAGAAAACTTCTTGAATAAAAGGTTCTCATCATAAAAGTGTTACATGATTATAGCCTTTTTTTTTGTATTTAATCAAATCTTTTAAGATTTCATGCTTTGTAACTTTACGTTTCCATTTCCTTTCCATATTTGGAAATTCCATACAGTAAGTACATTTTTGATTACAGGTCCATCAAACATAAAGTTCAACCCTTTTATAACTCATAGATTTACAATTATTTTTAATAAAAGAGATTTATTTCAATAATAGAATATTATTGAGATAAATAGGATAAAATCTTATCTTTTGCATAATCTTCTCATACAAAGTTTATCCAGTTTTTATACATTCAGAGGCAATATTTATTATTTGAACATTGTTTACATTCATCAAATTTTCTTTTCTCTTTCCAAAGCCATTTATAGCTTTCTAGATTTCATTCATTAATTTCGCCATCCTCTGTGTTTTGTTCTAACGTTTTCAAGCGAGAGTATTCTAAATTATATTCTTTATAATCTAGTACACACATTGGTGGAGCAGTAAAATGGAAATCTGGCAATATATTATTTTTCTGGCAAAGCTCGACAATTTTATCAATCTCAACTATTTGTTCTTTTCAAAAGTCTAGTAAAACTTGATCTTTATTTAGTTCTGCATAACCATTCGGTTGGCAATATCAAAATGAAATTTTATGGGTATATTTTCCCTTTTCATCCTGATCTTTAGGAATAATATCTATAAATCAAATCTGAAGTAACATAGATATAAAATCACAAATTGAGAAAATATTAATTTTCGTAACGACAATATTTAAATATATCGATATTTTTTTATCTAATTTATTTTCTTGAACAAATTGGACCCATTTTTTGAAATCTTCAATATTATAATAACTTCATAATTCTTTATTAATTATTTCATCTCAAGAATGTTGCGCTAAAAAAATTTCATCTAATCATGCATCCATTAGCTCATAAATATAATCTTTATTTTTAAAGAGAATTGTTCCATTTGTTTGTATTTCAACCGTTCAAATTCAGATTTTTTTAGCTAATCTAATAAATGAAAGTAGATTTTTATTTAATGTTGGTTCTCATCATGAAAAAGAAAGAGTCAGATGCTTTCTTTGTTCTATTGTATATTTTTTTACGAGTTCTAATATGTTTAAAATAATTTTTTTTGAGCTTACATCATTTTTTCAATAATTGTTGGTTTTCAATACATTACAGAATTTACAAGACCAGTTACATTTGTAATTTACTCTTATTATTTCATTTATGTATACATCCTCTATTTCTTCGTTTATGTTCGTCATTTTTAATAGGATTAATTATTTTGAAATCTGAATTAGGTTTTTATTTTTTTGTAAAATTTGCAATGGTCTTTTATAAAACAAGAATTACATCTCTTTTCTTCATAGCAAAATGGTTCGGTCTCTGTATCAAGTCTTTCATAATCTTCATCTCATATTTGAGAAATTACTCATTTTTCAAAGTTATAAAACATCTGATATTTTCAGAAAAAGTCTTTTGGAAATTTCATAAAATTTACTGTAACTTTTATTTTGAGTAACACTTTGAAGAGTAAATCAATTTTGCCACGATTCTTCTCAATAGAATAATCAAGATATTTTCTATTTATATAGGGCTTATCAAAAGGAAAATAATTCACAAAATCAAAATTATCAATTTTATAATTTCAGAATATTTGTAAAACATCTTTTGCAATATTCGCAATATTTCCATTGTTGATATGAATAATACATCGACTATTTAATCAAGAAGCAGAAATGAGTTTTAAATTATTCAAAAAATTTCAATAATTTCCTGATTTTCCTGTGATAATATCATGATTTTCTTCATCAAAACTATGAAAATAGAATCAAATAGTGGTTCATCAATTTTGTTTAAATTTTTCTAAAAAAGTATGAGAAATTCAAAATCCATTTGTTAAGAATCAAATTGAATCAAAACCTTGAGATTTAGAAAATTCTACGATTTTTAAGAAATCAGGATGTAACAATGGATTTCCTCAAAAAAACGTAATATTATCTTTATTTGTTTCTTCAGATATTTTTTGAAATACCTCCTGAGTGGAAATAAACTTTTCCTTTTTTCTGAGACTTCCTTCGAGACAATACAAACAATCATTATTACAGGTATTTACTATTCTTAAGTCCATTATTCTGTAATTTTATTATTAATATCCCCAAGTGGATCAAAGGCATCGTAGGAACCATTATAAATATTTGCATCCATACGAGATCATCCCCTGCAACTTTCTTTGTATTTACAGTCGAAACAGTCTTTTGGCAAGAATCCATTATTTAACATTTTTGTAACGTATTCCCCATTCCAAACTTCGAGTAAATCATTTTCAAATACACTTCCAAGGTTACTGTCAAATGCACTCATTATTTGAATTAATCAATCAGTTGTGATGATGGTTTTTACATTGTGATGTTCTGAGAGTTCCCCATCGATGACTTGTGCTGCAATTTCAGTATTTTTTGTTACACAATATGGGACGCTATCTACTATTTTAAAATCTGTTCAGTATTTTTGATTCAGTTTATATATTCTATGAATCGCTAAAGTAATCATTTCTTTGCTAATTCATTTTGTGGTTCCTGTTGAATATAATCTGAAAAAATGCCAATCTTCAAGTCCAAAGTTATTTAAAACATAATCATATATTTTATCTAAATATAAAATATTTTTTGGAGTTAAAATAGTTAAAAAATCTAGAGTTGTATTTTTTAGATCTTTAATTTTTTTCAGTTGAATTACTTTCTTTTCGTATTTTTTTTCAAAAGATTTTAATCACTCAATTCATTGGATATTTTTTGCTCAAACTCGATTAATTTCGTAATAATCCTTATTATTAAATTCGTGCATTGAAACCATGAGATTTAATGAAAATTCTTTTTCTAAGCGTTCCAAAGTTCTATCTAATAACAAAGTTCCATTTGTATTGATTCTGATAAAAATTCCTTTATCTCTGATATATTCCATTAATTCCCATAAAAATGGTGCTGAAAATGGTTCTCATCAGGTTATAATAATATCTCTTGTTCCATATTTATGGAGGATATCAACTATTTTTTTATATTTTTCTAATCAAATATTTTTTCTAAGATTTCTGTCTTTGAGCGGATAATCATAGTCGTTAAAACAATAATTACAGAAAATATTACATTTACTTGTAATCGTTAGAACCGTTCCAAATGGGATTTTGTCGTAAAATTCTTTTGATTTAAAGAAATTAAAATCTTTAGTATCAGTTTTTGAAATAATATTAAATACTTCTGTGACTAATTCTTGATTTTCTCAAGATATTTCCCAATTTTTTGTTGTAGTATTAGATGGTGATTTTACGAAATCAATATGTTTAAAATAAACTTTTTCAAATTTGAATTCTGCTGAAAAAGTTAATTCTAATGTTCAGAAATCTTTTTCGGTTATTCACTCAAAAATATATGAAGATTTTATAGCATCTTCATATTTAATTTTTGGGAACAAAACAAGCGAATAAAAGATTTTTGATATCATATTTCCTTTGATTAATTTATGTTCATAAATATACTGATAAATAACTATTTTAAAAGTAAAAAAACAGGAAAATATGGCATTATTTCAGTCATCAAATTCAAAAACAGAAATTTTCATATGTATAGGAAAATGATGCCCTACCGGATGTCAAAGTTGTTGAAAAGCTGTTTTAAAAAATTCTTCGTATTCTCTCTCAGAATTAAAGAAACAAATTGACGTTTCACATGGAAATTCTGATGAAAAATTTTCTTATTTTCTATATGGAACCAATAATATTTCACATCCAGAAATTAAAAATATTATTCAATATTTAATCAAATTATGAAGAAACTATAGGATTCAACTCCCTCTTTCAGCAATAAAAGAGGAAATAAGTGATATCATCTTCAATGGAAAAATAAATGAGTTTGTTGTTTCACAAAAAATTAGTTCAATAATTGAAGTTAAAGAAGTTATCAAAAATATCAAAGAATTTTATAAAATGCCAAATATTATTATAAATTATGATTTATTGATAGATTTAAAATTTATTCCTGCTTTTGAAAAAATATTACAATGTAGTTTTAAGAAAAATAATGATAATACTTTTTCAGCAAAAATTGCGAATATCCATCTGAACTTTCGTGAACTGTATATTATAAATTATAGAGAACATAAAATTGATAAACTCTGAATTACAAGCTGCTTTTCGGATAATTCTTTTGATGCAGATTGAGAAAAAATTCTTATACATGATCATTATGAAATAGATGAAAATTTAGATATTATGTTTCATAATCCTCTTTGTTTCATCGGAAATAATAAAGTGAGTAATTGAAATTTTACTCAGGAAAAAATTATTAAAAATTTTACACAATATAAAAATCATTATTTAAAAGAATTAAATAATGATTTTCCAAAAACATGTTTTTCATGTATTTCAAATGGCTTTCAATACAACAAAAATTAAAAATATTTATCACAATTTGTACAAGTGTCACAATCCCCAGGACAGGTTTGTAAATCCTCAAAATAATGTAAGTCTGTTAATTTATCATTATCAATAAAAGGAACATAATTTTGATAATCGATAATACTCATATCAATAATATCGAGTAAGTTTCCATGATAATATCAATCAGTATATGCTTGCATAAATTGGTTGATTTTTTTTGTATCTAGACCTCTCGTTACCAGCTTATAATAATTTGCAATTCCATCATAATAGCCTAAATCTTCTGGGCGAATAATTGGCATTCTAAAAATTATTCTTTTATTTTCTGCTAAAATTGGCGTACAAGAAAATCTCTCAACTAGATTGTATTTTCATTTTTTTTGATTTTCAAGATTATCTTCGACTCCGCTAGCAATAATATTAAAATGAGTATTCCTAAAAGGACAATTTTTGATACATCATTCATTGAGCATGACTTGAATTTCTAATCATGACCTTTGTTTAATCTGTTTAATTAATTGTAAATCTCTGTTAATATCCCTATCAATGGTGAGAATATCAACTCATAATTTTTTAAAATAAAGCGCTTGCTCTACATTTTTTAAATAACAATTTACAGAAGAATAAATTTGAATATTTGGAACTGATTTTTTAATAAATTTCACATAGAGTAAATTTGTTAAAGAAACAGATTTTAACCCTATTTTTTCTAATTTTTTAATATAAGAAATGAGCTGAAGCATATGATCTTTGTCTCCTGTTTTAATTCATTCACTCGTTGCATTAAATGTAAGAATAGTTCAAATATTATACTTTTTGCAAGTGCAAATTAATTTTATTATTTGCTGTTCATAGTCATCTTCTTGGTGTAAACTTCTTCATGATGGCCCAATTGATTCTGGCGCAGCAAAATAGACCGTAGAAATATTATTTTTATAAGCTTCTAAGGTATCAAAAAATGATTCTTGCTCGTTATATCAAATGGAAAATTTCATAACTGATTAATTAAATGTCTTATAATTATGGTAAAAACATGATTCACATGCTTCTTTATAATTAATTTGTTTCTTTTTTTCTAAGAATTTTTCTAAGGAATATTCTCAAAGTTTTCATAAAAATCCTGTTCTATCGATTTCATTGAGCGAACATTGAAAAACATCTCAAAATGAGTCAATATATAGGTAATCATATTTCATTACTTCACAAATATCTCCAGTTTTTCTCTTAATATAATGCCCTTTGAGTTTGTCTTCATCAAACATTTTTTTATGAATAGCATCAGGAATTCTTCCTCACCAGTTGTGTACGAGTGAGATTCCGTAATCTTTTCATAATTTATTTGCGAATACTTTAAATGTATCTAATTCTGATAATGTCAGAACAGAAAGCATAAACTCAAGCGAATAATTAATTTGCATTTTGTGCGCTTTATTTAAAACTTGGATAAAATTTTTATAAAAATCTCCTCCTGTTAAATAATTATACATTTTTTCTTCAAGAGAAAATACTGAAAATGTTAATGAAACATTGAAACCTCGTTGTTTTAATTCTTTTATTTTTAATAAATGTTCTTCTTTGATAGCTAAACCTTTTGTCATAAAAAATAGGTTAATATCTGGCAATTCTTGGAATAAATATTCCATAAATTCATTTACTTGTTTATGAATAAATGCATCTCATAAGCCACAAACCATCACTTCTTCATAATTCCCTTCTTTAAGCATTTCTACTATTTTTTTGAAATTTTCAAAACTCAAAAAAGAATATTGTTCTAAATCTCAACGAGCGCAAACAATACAATTCATACCGCAATAACTAGTCAGCTCAATTTCTAAGCCTTTTGTGACTGCACTACATTCGAAAACATTATCTTTTTTGGGTTCCATTTTCTAATATTTTATCGATTATTTTATAATCCATGAAATGTCATGATTGTTTCGGGATTTCAAACACTAATTTCAATATTTCTTCTATATTATACTTTTTTAGTAATAATTCTAGCGAAATATTTAGTTCGGAAATATTTAATAATTTTGTTTGAGTGTTAATTTCTTGTTTTAAAGAAGGATTGAGCTGTGAATATTGTTTTTGTAACCATAGAAGTGAATCTAAATCTTGATAAAAATTCCCATCAGTATCAAGTATAAATTGCTTTTCAATTGCGACTCAATTAAAATATCCATAAGTGTTTAGTTGAATATTATTTGATATATTTTTTATTGTTTGATATATTTTCAATAATTCTCAAAGTTGCGATTTTTCCCATTTTTTTGTTGAAAAAACTGGCATAAAAGCAATATTTTGAAATCAAAAATCTAATACTTTTTCAAAAGTTGAAAGAGAATTAAATAAGAAATTTGGATCGTTAATAAAATTAACCTGAATAATCTCAGCGAATTTTGATATAAGTTCTAAGTTTAAATCTTTTCAGCAACTTATATTATCTACCGAAAGGTAAATAAAAATATTATTATTTTTAAAATATTCCAAATATTCTTGATTTAACATGACTCCATTCGTTCCAATCGTGAATTTTTTGATTTTATTTCATAAGGTTTTTACAACTTTTTGCAATTTTTCAAATTGTAAAAGTGGTTCTCATCAGAAAAAATTTATTGTGTACTCTGCTGGATTATTCTTAATAAAATTATCCAAATTAAGAATGTTTTCATTAGAAAAAACTGTGTTTTGAAAATCCAAATCACAGTATTCACATCGTTTATTACATTGATTCGTAAGAATCAGCTCAATTAGAATTTTATCCATTTATTAGTATTAATAATCTTCATCAATTTTTTCACCAGTCGGAAGGAAAAATTTAGTTATATTTTTCCTAACAAAATCATTTTCATGTGGAAATTCAACTCAAGGTATATAGTCACGTAGAAATATTGATAAACATAAATAAAGTCGTAAATTCGTTACAATAGGCTTAATATTTATTCCCTCTATCTTCACTATATTCTGTATTATCAAAAATTGAAATTCATTTTTAAATTCATCAAGAATATTCACTCAAAATGCTTCTTTAAATTTTTGTATATCCAAACCATAGATGAGATTTAACCATATAAATTTGATCATTTGGTCTCTAGTTGAAAGATACTTAATTTTTTTTATTTTCGATGTATTTTGATCTAAATCATGGTAATATTCTTCATTAGTTCACATATTATATAATATGAATTCTCCATAAATATGGCTAATTGATCAATTTCAAATCCCTATAAGATCAACTTTATTATTTAAATAATGTTGTTCTTGAAAATTCTCAGCACTATTATAAATATTATAAATTGTATGGTTATAATATTTTTTTACTTTATTTATCAGGTTGATATGTTCATTATCAATTTGATAGTGAACATTGCTACTTTGGATAAAATAATTTAAAGAAATATTATCTGCTTTTAGTTCATGTGCGTAATCAATATCTGAAACACATGTTCTCAATGTTTGTCATTTAATTCACACCATTAAGTCAATATTTACAACAATTCCTGATTTTTGTAGAAATTGAATATTTTTTTGGTGGTCAGTATTTATATCTGAATAACGTGAATTTTTTCTCAGTACTTCTCTATCAAAAGATTGGATAGCATATGTACACCTATTCACTGAATTATTTGATAAAACTTTTATAGTTTCCTCATCGAGAAAATACGGATTTAAATCAATATTATATTGCTGAATATTACTAATATCAAAATTATGAGATATAGAAAGTAATAGTTTTTCTAACAATTTAAATCAAATAATATTTGGTGTTCATCATCAAATAAATATTGAATCTAATGTAATTTTTTTTCATAAATGTTTTCTTTTTTGTTCTATCTCTTTGATAAGATAGTCAATATATATTTTGTACTTATCTCAAGATTCTAATGATGTGTAACAATGGCAATATGTACACCTAGTTTTACAAAAAGGTATATGAATATAAAGGTTTTTTAAATTATCATTATTCGCAATTTTACTATAAATTTCCTGATTTTTAAGTCAATCGAACGTATCAATAGCAAATTGCATAGGTGGAAAAAATTGTGTTCATAAATAATCTTCGAACACGGCGTTTACTGTTTTTAGGGAGTTATTTTTTACAAAATCACTAAACATTATTTATAGTATTTATTAAAATTATTTTCTTCTACTAATAGTTCTTTTAACACTTTATCAAAATTATAATCGTCATGAAATATTTTATCTCATATTTCAAGTGATTTAACGACATCAAATTTATATTTTATTTTTGTTCCCTTATAATTGAACCTAATTTCATAAAATATATCTTCTCTATCATGAAAATTAAAACTATAATGAAGTTTTGTTTCAGGAATTCAAGTTCATAAAAAGTTATTTTTAATATGAATATAAGTAACTTCTTTAGCTTGTATATTTTCAAAATCATCTCTATGTGTATAAACATCGATTAATACATCATCGATATCAGATGCTCAAACTTTTCTTAAAAATTTTGCGAGCAATGTATAGTATTCTTCTAAGAAAAAAAATACATTTTCGTAGTTTTTTAACAAGCTAATTTCCTCCTGATTCCAAGAAACTGGTAATTCTATTATGAGTTTTCATACAAATCAATTTCCCAAAATATTAAGTGCAACTAATCATTGATTTTCTGGTGGAATTGCTACGACAATAATATCAAAAGTATTAATTTTTAGTTGTGAAGTTTCTAAAAAAACAGGAATATTATATTTCTTTGAAATATTATTTTTTGTATCGATTGATTGACAAACTCAAGCTATTTGATAGTCATTTTTCAAAAAATACTCAATATATTTTTTTCATTGTCATCCAAGTCCAATAATTAATGCGGTTTTCATATTTAAATTTTTTTGTATTTAAAGCCATGAGTAATGCAATCATAACACATTTGAGATTGTGTAGAATTTTTTAACTGTAATGTGTTGAGATGATCTATAAATTTTCAAAAATGTTTATAAATAATTGAATTTTCTAGATAAATATTTGAAATTCTAATATCACCAATATTACAGAGATTGTCATGTATAAACATATCACCATTATTATAAACGTCTATACTATCTTTTAGAAAAACTGAATTATCATTTATATATAATTGGTCTAATTGTTGACATTTCTTTCTTTCAAGCCCTTCAATACACTTATTTTTTCTATTTAAGAGCCATGAATAATTATGCAATTTCAGATTAATATTATTTCCTATTTGAAATGAATATTCATTATCAGAATTTTTATCAGCGAAATGTTTATGAAAAAATTGAACAATCGATGCATTTTCTTGAAAATCTAAAAATAAATCTAAATATATCATAAAATTAGTTCTCTTACGTAAAACCTTTAGAAGTGCTATAGTTTTTTCCATAAGTTTATCAACTCATCTACAGTTTTGAGCTATTTTAACGGAAATTTTATCTGAGCCAAATTTTTTATTAACTGCTTCCAACAATAGAATATGTTCGTGAGTAATGTGGAAATCGATCTGAAAACGCACTTCTCTTCATGTTCAAATTCATGATTCAAGAATAGATAAAATATCATTATGATTCAATCAATCTTGGTTTCAAAAAACAAGATTGAATTTTTTATCAAATTTTTTATCAACGATTTCAATTCTCTCAAGTATGTTCTCTAAAGAAAATTGCTTAGCTGTTGGGATATAATCAATATTAAATTTGCAATCTGTACATGATGCAGGACATCATTCTCAAATCTTAATATCTATATAAGGATATTCCTTAAAGTTTAATGGAAATACTTTAAACATTCTATTCTCACTTAAAAGCTAATATATATTTTCTAGTACTATCGCTCTTGCAAAGGAATACATAATCACTGAATCAAGCCACCTTTAAAGCACTATAGATTCTATCATTTTCAAAGGAAGTTTGATAAGATTTAAGAATTTTGATACATTCTCAACTTTCTTTATCAATAATTTTTCAAGCTGATCTGTAAAAGTCATTTCCAATTCCCTTTTCATAAAAATCTATCAAATAGTTATCTTTTTCATGGGATTTTTTATTTTCGTTTTCGTCTCTCACTTGCTCTAATGTATGGAAATCAAAAATAAAATATCCACATTTATTTAAATTACGATAAACGCAACCAAATAATTCTTCCCATTCATAAAATGAGTATAAGTGATTGATAGCATCATTATTACAAGTAATCAAATCTACAGGATTCTTTAATGAGAAATCCGTCATATCTTTGATGCTAAAATTTAGATTTGGATATCGATTTTTAGCAAGTTGAATTTGATCAAATGCGATATTTGATCAACTGGAGCTATATCCATTTTTGCACATATTATCAACAAATATTCAGCTTCAACAAGCTAAATCATGATGTGATTTTATACATAATTCTGGTAAAATATTTTTCTGTAAATAATTGAAGTAGTTTACAGAAAAAGTATCCCAATCTAATATTTTGTAATAGTCTAACATTTTATTTATCTATTAATTCTCAGTTTGCTAAAAAATAATTTCAAATATTTTTTCTATCAGAATCAATATACCTATAGTCACTTAATTCTTTTAAAAATAAAATATTTGCATGTAATAAAACTTCTAAATCAGATTTGTTCGGTATTATTTTATTGTCTTTTAGTATAGTGATATTTTTAAGAAATAGAAATTTAATTTCCTTTCAAAATACATTATAAATATCTTCATGAAAAAGCTGATAAAAATCTGTAATAGAGACTCAAGAAAGGATATTAAGGAATATATATTTTCTCATTTCGTCTTTTTTGTTTAAGACTTTCGAAAATCATATTGGAAATATATTTTTATCTAAATCTTTATAGTATTGATTGAGATTTGGTTTTTGAAAAATGATTTCTTGATACAAACTAGAAACTGATTCAGCTCAGAGTGATAGTGTTGTATTTCTAGATGACGCGTAGTGGTTTTCTGTAATGTTGCTTGCATAATGAGGAAGTTTTCTGTTTTGTAATAATTTTTTCGTTTCTCAAATAAGCTGATGATAATCTGGCGCAAGTGTATATTTCATATTGTCACTTAGCATTAAAAAATGAACCGAAACGTTATCAGGTCATAATTGATCAATTATGTCAAAATCTCTTTTGATTATACTGATATTCTGTCATTGTAATCAGATTAATAAATCAATATTTGTTGCAATTTTATATTTTTTTGCTGATTGAATTATTTTATGAATTTCGTCTATATTATAGTCGTCTCTGTTTGCTCATTTGAGAACTTCATCATCAAAAGATTGAGCAGCTAATGTTATACGAGAAACGCCAATTTTTGCGAAATAACGAAGTTTATCTTCATTATAGTAATTCGGGTGTCCATCAAGGATAAATCATTCCAAATCAGATAAATCATAATATTTCGTTATAATAGAATATAAATATTCAAATTGGCTTAAATTTAATAAATTAGGAGTTCCTCATCAAATAAAAATAGATGAGACTTTTATTTTTTTTCATAGCGCTTTAAAATATAACTCTGCTTCTTTTTCTAAATATTTTAAATAAATATCTATTTGTTCGGATTGAGTTAATTTCTTTTTAAAGCAATTACAGTAGTTACAAATTTTATCACAAAATGGTATATGAACATAGAGTGTTACTTTATTTTGAGAGACTCAAATATCTAAATGCCCTGATGTATCAAGTTTATTTAATATATTCTCTATGTTAATATTATCAGTTGTTTTTGACCAAAAAACAAGCGAAGGAAAAAAGCTAAACCCGCCTGGTGCATATAAAAAATCTAGTAATAAATTTTTTGATTTTTGTATAAAATTTTCAGTCATTATTTGAATATTTTTTGATAAAGTTCCATATTTTCAAAAATAAATGCTTTATTCTTAAGCATTTTTGCAATATACTTTTCCCTGTTGTTAATAATTTTATTCAAATTAATTTCTATATAGGTTATATTTTCTGGAAAATTGTCAATTAGGTAATTTAATTGAAATTCTGATATTTCAATAGAAATAAAATTTATTTTATAATGTTTAGGTTTTTTACTTCTAATAGAATTTATGAAATATATAAAATCTTCATCAGAAATAAAATAATTTTCAATATAAATATAATTTGCACTAAAGTTTTCTAATAGTAGATTTATTTGTGAATAATTATGAAAATCAAATAAAAATAAGTTAATAGAACTCATTAAATTCTTTTTCTTATCACATAACATATTATTAAAATCTTCTGAATTATTAAGAACAGAAAAAGTTTCATTCTCGATTCTATTTAAATTTCAGTCATCACTCCACTTTATATAAAAAGTTGTGAAAATCTTATTTTCATTATCCAGAAAATCAATATCAAAATATATATTTTTTTTCACTCATAAACTATGAAAAATTTCTCTATATTTTAACTGCTTTTTCGTAATTGATATTCTTAAATGAAAAACTTCTGATTGTATAGTATTAAAATGATTTATTATTTTTTCTAGTGACTCATCAGTAAATTCAATATTTTTACAAAAAATTTCTTGCAGTGATCAAGATTTTTCTAAAAGTTTAATTATCTCATGCTCTTGAATATGATTTCAAGAAATATCTAGAATTCTTAGACTTGATATTTCTTGAAAATAGCGAATTATATCAGTAATTGAATCTATTTTATTTGATACTAAACTGACATATTCAAGTTTGATATTATTTTTATTTAAAAATTTGAATAGTAGATGTAATCAATTATTTGAAATATTATTATTATCAAAGTTCAAAAATTTTAAAGTTTCAAATCCAGTTAAGTTTTGAATATTTGTAAAAAAATTATCGTTTAATTCCAAGTTTTCTAAATAAATTCTATTTATATCTCTCGAATTTAATTGTAAAAAATTTAGTAATCACTGATAATCCTTTTCATTTAGCTTTATATTATTAAGCTTAAGCCAAAATAAATTTTTAAACTCTAATTGAAAAAAAATTTCTTTTTCATCATGATTTAAATTGATTCTTTCAAAAAATACATCCGTAATAGATTCATGTGAAAATTTTTTATAATCATGAAAAAAACGCATAAAATCACTATCAATCATATAAATTATATAATTAATAGTGAAATTATGCGTTTCATAGTTTAATGGAAGTTTTTTATTACCAAATAAATGGTAATATTCATAATCAATATTTGATTTATTCCTCATCTTCGAGAGGATCTTTATTAGGTGCTTCATTACATAATTTAGATAAATTTTTATCTTTTAGATCACTACAAGAATCAGTTATTTTAGCTGCATACAATTCATAAGACGCTTTTTTTAGACTAAACTCTGAAGGATTCTTAAATTTTTCACAGATTAGATATAATTCTTTCATTGCATCATGTTTCCTATCCGGAATGAAATCATATTTTTTTTCCAGTAAAGCCTTACAGCTATAATCTTTGTTTTTATAGGCTTTTTTATACTCGATAATATTTGTTTTTGTAAATGCTGGATTTACATCGTTATATTTATCATAACTATTTTCTCATTTACAAACTGAAGTCATAAATGCATCAAGGTTTGAAGTTTCTCCTGTTTGAAAACATGATGTAAGTTTTTTAAAAATTCATCCTGTTTTATTCGTTCAGAAAATATTATCATTCCAAATATCATAAAACATTATTTCTCAGTTATTTTTGAAGAAATCTTCATTTTTTGAAAAAAACATTTCAAACATTAAAACATCTCATTTAATTTCATAATCTTTGAAACTTTCATAAACGATAACTTCTCAATCTGAATTAATATATGTATTTTGTTTTGTATTATCAACTTCTTGAAATACTGGATCAGTTTCGATAACTGGTTCTTTTGTTTCTTTTGTAACAACCTCTCCAGTTGAAGTATCTACTACTGAACCGGAATTTTGTATAGGATTTTCATTATCTTTAGCAGAAAAACATGATGTTAAGATGAATGTAAACACGAGGAAAATAATTATTTTTTTCATAATTATGATAGTTATAGTTTAAATATTTCTGAAGGAAATATATCTAAGTAGTCTTTTGGAATTCCTGTACAATTAGATTTTTCAGGACACTGTTTACAAGAATCAATGTGCATACAATCTGATTCTTCAAATCAAATTCACATATTTCAGTATGCTTCGTTATCGTACTTTTGTCTTTGTAAAATATTAGTCCAATATTGGTTATTTACTTTACATAAAGGAAAGTTTTCAAATGTTATTTGTGAATTTAATTCCAAAATTTTTCAAATATATTTTCAAAAATCATCATATGAAACATATAAACCTTTTTTTTCTTGAGCTGAAAATAGGTTTAACGAATAGAGTTGTACAATTTGACTCCTTGTTATTGGAAAATATGAAAGAAACTTAAAGAGACTTGCCAGTGTTTTATAATTTAATTTCGTGATAACTGTATTTGTATCGATTACAAAATCTGGATTAGATTTTTTTATTTCTCTAAGATTTAGTAGTGTTTGCTGAACTTTTAAAAATGCTCATTCTTTTTTTACAAGTATATCGTGAACCACTTTATATCAGTGAATAGAGAGAATAACAGCAGTTACTCATTCTTTAATAAATCAGTCTAAAAAATCTTTATTTGCAAAAGTTAATCAATTTGTATGAATTCTAATATCATTAAATCATAAACTTTTTGCGAATTGAACATAGTGTAATAGATTTTTATCTAAAGTTGCTTCCCCTCATGAAAAAATAATTGATTTTTTTCATTCCGATGATCACTTCAGTATTAATCAATTTACGTATTCTTTATTTAAAAATTTTGGTTCATCATATCTTAGATCTTTCTGAAAACAAAAATTACATTTTTGTTCACAAGCATATCATAAAAATATTTCTAAACCTCATAATCATTCCATAAATTAATTGATTACCATCTACTCCCGTGACTCCCATGACTCCCATGACTTCAGTGACTAGAGTGGCTTGAATGACGTACATTTCAATGACTCCCCGTTCCACCATAACAAGATGCTGTTTTCGTTCATGAAACATTTGAACTCAAATGCCCATTTACAATCCCACTGGCATGTTCACTATAAGGAACAGTAGACGAACAATTTCATCCGTTACCATTACTATGTCCATTTCCACCTGGTAATCAACTATATGAACTTGAGTGCCCAGCAGAAACTGCACTAGCACTAGCTAAGATAACCCCACCTGCCGCAATTCATAATGCATCTTTTTTACTAATTTTTCCTGATTCATCCGTTAAAAATCATTCTAATTTTTTCTTGATTTTCGGGAAGATTTTTTTCTTTTTTTCCATAATTTGAAATTAAGATATTAAATTGATTCACATTGACTCGAAACAATATTATTCTCCATTCATGTCCAGTTTTGAAATATTGATTTATGTTCTTCGTTGAGTAATTGTTCAAATAAATAGTCTAAAACAGCATAATCTAAATGTTTTTTATGATCTTTAGAGTAGTTTGGAATAATATTTCCAGATGTTTTATACGAATGTATAGGACAAACTCATATATATGGTTTATAAACACTATCAGCATATCCAGGAAGACCGTCTAATGTTGACGCTTGTACCATAGATTTAGTTGTAGAACATTGCATCATTTCTTTATATGTCTCATCAGGATTATCTCAAACAGTAGCCATATAGAAGTTATTATCTCACATTCTTGATAACATTCTTCCCTCATCACATGAAAATATTTTTCAATCATATCAATATGCTACTTGTCAGATACATGCACCACATGGTGATCTTTCATCTAAATAGTTAGGATCTCATTCTGTTAGCATTTTTGATAGATAAATACTCGAGAGAACTTCCTTAAATTCTACTCATTGCTTATTTAATTCAATGATATAGCTCATTGCTTTTTTATAGAAGTCTATGAATTCATCAGTTGTATATCATAAATTTTCTAAATCAGCGGCAGCAAAACCATAAGGATTTAATGGTCTTAAAAAGATTCAATCTAATCCTAATCCCACATATGTATCAATAACCTCTTTATATTTTGGTAATGTTTTTTTAGAAACGGTTAGAAGTGCTCAAACTTTATGTTCTATACCCCTTTTTACATATGTTTCATTTATTTTTTTAATCCAGTAAGTAACCTGATCAAATGAATTCCCATCTTTAAATGTTCTGTTGAAATTATGAACTTCTTCATCACCGTCTAAACTTGTAGAGATTCAAACATTATAATCCATTAAGAATTCAAGTTTTTCATCATCCATTAAAGTAAGGTTTGTAACGAGTGCTAGTTGAAGATTTTTTCATAAATGATTCGCTTTAATCGTAGCATACTCAGTAACAAATTTAACAACTTCCCAATTTACCAACGCCTCTCATCATTGGAATTCAATAGTAATTGCCGGGTTGCTTGTATAAAAAATCGTATCAACTACTTTTTTAGCAGTAGAAAGAGACATATCCATATTTTTAGCAGTCATTGGAGCTACCGCAGCATGACAGTATTCACATTTGTGATTACATCTAAGCGTAGTAACCATAATATGTAATGACGGTCAAAAATTTAGAAATTCATTCTTTTTTGCATAACCTTCGATCATTTTTTGTTCATATTCAGCATTTTTAATAAAACCTGACTGAACTAATTCATTATATTTTTCTCATTGAGTTATATTTCCTGAAATGAAATCACCAAATTCATCTTTTTCTAAAAATGAATATCTTCAAATATCATTAGTAATAAGATATTTATCTTGCGTAAATTTTTTAAAACGGAAATATCAGAGTTCTTTTTGTTTACTTATTCAATTTAGCTTTTCGATATTAAGCATAAATTATGAGTTAATTAATGATAAAGTATAATTAAAAAATTCGTTAAAAACTTCGTTTATTTCTTCAGAATTTTCTCATTGGATAGTTAGTTCCCCGTTAGAAAGTGAAATATCAGAAACATCTGAAAAATCATTTATAGCTTGTTGAATTACTTCTTTACAATAAATAGTTTCATCAATTTTGAATGTTGTTGTCATATTCTATTTGTTAAATGTATCTTTTGCTTTTTTTACAGCATCTAAATCTATATTAAACACAGGTTCTTGAGGCTCTTTTTTATTTTCTTCCTCTATTTCTTTTAAAATGTTTTCAATTTCAGATTCATCTATTTTTAGTTCTGGATCATTTTCAATTTCACTTAAAATATCATCAATATCTTTATCAAAATCAATTTCATTTTGTTCTTGTTGATTTGTATCCATAGAGATAAAATTATTTACATCGAGACTATTTGAAATAGCTGTTGTAACAATAGCCTCTCTGATTTCTTTGTTTTCTTTTTCTAAATTATGTCTGAGCAGAGTACTTAAAAGTTCATCAGAAAAATCAGCAATTATGTTTTTAGGTTCCTCTATATTATCCTCTCTTTTTGTGAATTGGAGTATAATATTCTCATTCATATCGTACTTAAAAAAGAAATAACCTCTATCTAAAAAGTTATACGATGCTTTTAAGATTATGTCTTTTGGAAAAATTTTCGTATCGATTAGAAGTTCAAATTGACTTTTTTCGATTGTTTCGTTTAAAAATTTTTGCATTAGCAAGCAATATTATGAATATAAAAACTTATTTAAAAATTATACCCAAAAGCATAAAAACACAAGAAAAAATATGATTTTAGGATTATGATAATAATCTCATGCATAAAAAAGACACTCATAACAATGAGTGTCTTTTTTATTATTTTTGTCCAAGTTTTAATTGAGCAATCGATTTTAATAATTGATCTTCTGCTTCAATAAACTTTTCCATATCCATTTTATCTTTTGAATCTTTGAATTTTTCCATAAGCTCAAGTGCTTCAACTCTAGCTCTTTCTGCTTTATCAATATCAAGATCATCGATATCAACTAGCATGTCAGCCATAATTTTTACTTGATTATTACTGATTTCAACAACTCCTCCTCAAACTGCAAAATCTTCTCTTTTATCTTTTCAGTTCATATCTTCATATTTCACGAAAAGAGTAGAAGGTTTAATACTAGTTAGTAATGGAGCATGATTAGGAAGAATAGTGATTTCACCTGTTCCTGTCATAAGAGTTATTGATTCAACTTTATCTGATGAAAAACTTTCACCTCCAAAAGATAATATTTTTAATTTCATAGGATTTCTATTAAAGAATATTATTTTTCTTTAGATAATGATTTTTCGTAAGCTGCTACAACATCTGACATTCCTGCTTTATATAAGAAGAAATTTTCAGGGATGTGATCAACTTCACCATCAAGAATTTGTTTAAAACCAGCAACTGTATCAGTAGATTTAGCATATACACCAGGTGCACCTGTAAATTGTTCTGCTACATAGAAAGCTTGAGATAAGAAATTTCTAATTTTTCTTGCTCTGTTTACAGTTAATTTATCTTCTTCAGATAATTCATCCATACCTAGAATTGCAATAATATCTTGTAATTCTTTATAT
>CAJXJP010000011.1 GCA_913055215.1 uncultured Candidatus Altimarinota bacterium
TAGAGGTGAGTTTGAATCTAGAATTAAACAAGTAATCGAAGAAGCTTCAAAAGTAGAAAATGAAATTATTCTATTTATTGATGAAATTCATACAATTATTGGTGCTGGTGGTGGAGAATGAACTCTTGATGCATCAAATATTCTAAAACCTGCAATGTGAAGAGGTAAAATTAGAGTAATTTGAGCAACAACAAATACAGAATATCAAAAATATATTGAAAAAGATTCTGCATTAGAAAGAAGATTTCAAAAAATTATTGTAAATGAACCTAGCAGAGATGTTGCTGAACAAATTATTAGCGGATTAAAAGAATCTTTCGAAAATTATCATAATTTAAATATTACTGATGAAGCAGTTAAAACTGCAGTCGATTTTTCAATTCGTTATATTACAGACAGATATCTACCAGATAAAGCAATTGATCTGATTGATGAAGCATGTAGTTTAAAATCAATGACGTATAATTTTGATGAAACTGAAACAAAAAAATTAAAAGAAAAAGTTGCTGCTTTACAAAAAAATATCGAACAAGCAGTAATTGCTCAATCATATAAAAAAGCATTTAAATTAAAAGAAGAACAAGCTGAGTTAGAAGACGAAATAAAAGAAGCAAAACAAAAATTTACTATTCCAAAAGAAAAAAGACTTTCTGTTACAATTGAAGATATTCAAAAAGTTTTACATATTTCTACTGGAATTCCAATTAGTAATCTAAATAAAGGCGAAATTGATAGATTAAAAAATCTTCCTCGTGATATTAAATCTGAAATTATTGGACAAAATAATGCAATTGATGCAATAGTAAAATCTATTATGAAATCAAAAGCTGGGATCTGAAATCCAGATAGACCTCTTGGTTCTTTCTTATTTTTATGACCTACTGGGGTTTGAAAAACTGAACTTGTAAAAGTTTTAGCAAAAAAATTCTATGACGATAAAGATGCTCTTATTAAAATTGATATGAGTGAATATTCTGATAAAACTTCTGTAAATAAATTAATCTGATCAAGTGCTGGTTATGTTGGATACGAAGAAGGTGGATTACTTACAGAAAAAGTAAGAAAAAAACCATATTCAGTTATTCTTTTTGATGAAATTGAAAAATGAGATTTTGAAGTTTATAATCTATTATTACAAATTTTAGAAGAATGAGTGGTAACAGACAATAAATGAAGAAAAATTAATTTCAAAAATACCATTGTAATTATGACTTCAAATATTGGACAAGACGAATTTACAGAAAAAGCTGCAAGTATTGGTTTCGACGTAGAAGACAATGAAGAAAGTAGTATTTTAGCTGATTACGAAAAAGCTGGTGAAAAAATAAAAGATAATCTTACAGATTATTTCTCTCCAGAATTTGTAAATAGAATCGATAAAGTTCTTGTATTTAATCCTCTTGATAAAAGAGAAATTAAAAAAATTGTAAAACTACAATTAGATGATTTAGAAACAAGATTAGAAAAAGTAGATATTACTCTTTCATATGATCCAAAAGTTTTAACTTTTATCACAAAAACTGTTTATAACCCTGATTTCTGAGCAAGAGAAATTAGAAGATATATTAGTGATAATATCGAAGATGCTATTGCTGAAAAAATTATAACACAACAAAAAAAGAAAGATTTTGAAATAAAATTAGAAAAAAATATCCTTGAAATCATTTAATAATAAAATCCCTCTAAAAAAGAGGGATTTTATTTTGTGAAAATGCTTTTTTTTGATATAATTAATGGGATATATTAAAGTAAAAGTTATGAAAAAATTTTTCTCAATCTTTCTCATTGCAACAATTTGGATTCTGAGTTTCTCAGGAGCCAATTCTTTTTTGTGATCTGATTCTGGACTGAATCTTTACAAGTCAATTGATGAATGATATAAAGACCTGGATGAAAAAAACTTTTACTACGAAGCAAAATGATGAAGAGATTCAATAAAAGAATATGTAAATGATGTTTTAAAATCTCAAAATACTTCAGGAAAAACTAGTTTTACAGATTGGGAATGTATTAGTTGAGAAATTAGTACAGTAGAAATGCAAAAAATTGGATGATGAGATATTTCTATTCTTTTAGAAAAAATCGACCCAAAATGTAAAAAAAATGATAAATCTATCACAATTACTAGATTAAATGAAATTCAAAAAGTTATACAAGGTTTAAATATTCAAGCTCAACAAAGAGCGGTAGAAAAAACAAAAAACATTTACAAAGTGTCAAAAATCTGAATTTATTCTGATGGAACAACTGAAAATTCTGCTTTTGATCTTATAAAAGATCTTCAAGATATTGATAAAATAATTTTTACTGACGAAATTGAATATACTTGAGAAGAATATAGTGATACAAATGAGGTTTATGATAAATTATTTAAATCGGATAAAAACGATTCAAATAAAAATTCCTCTTGAAAAGAAAAAGATTTTGATCTAGAAAAAATATATTTATCAGATTATCTTCCAAAAAAACAAGAAAATAATTGAACTGGTACTCCTGATATAATTTCAGACTATAAAAACCTTCAACATAAATATGCTTGTATCGATAATTCTGCGTTATCAAATCAATTATCTTCAACAGAAATAGATAAAATAATTCATGAAACGACATTAAAAGATACAAATTCAGAAAAAGAATCTCTTGTTCCTGTAAATGAGATGACAACTTCTTCGACAACAAGTAGTTGAACAACTTCCAATGAAGATGAAAATTCTGAAAAGAAAAGTGGATGATACACATCTGTATCAGATAATGCACTATGGCCATGTAATAATTTTTTCTGTATTTCAGTTGAGTTTGTTATCTACAATCAAAACTTATTCTGATGAGGTCAAGATATTAGTATTGAATATCTGGTTCAAAGATCAAATAAACATTTGAAAAAATTTGTAAACTCTTCATTGGTTCAATCAGAAATGGCAACAAACAACTTCCAATTAAGTTTAAAATGACTCAATCTTCCAGATATGTTTCATATGTGAGTCGTTATACAAACAAAACCGGTTCCAATCCTAAAATTAGATTCAAATAATTGATCTAAAAAAGAAGATAATTCTGAATTTGCATGAAAAAATCTCCTAGAAACGTATTATAAAAACCTAGGATTAGAGTATGATAGAAAAAATGATATCAAAATATATCTAAACAAAGAAGCAGAACTAAAAACAGTTATTGATTCCGCAGATATGTATGTAACTGATTTCAATACAAAAAAAGCGCAATATAACAATCATCTTTCAAAAATAAGAGCAAAGTACGATCTTATAGATAAGGCAGTTGATAAAAAAATATTAACTGAAGATATCGATAAATTTAATAAACAATTTACAGAATTAGAAAACTTTTCTAAAGCATTATTCGATTATGCAAATTCTCTCAATTCAGTTGTGAAAAATATGAATAAAATTCCTCAATGATAATATAAAATTATGTATAAAAAAACTATTTCTTTCATAATCTGATTTATTCTTTTTATTTGATGAATAAATATGGCTTCTGCTGCATCCGACTCTTGTCTTATTCAAGATGCTCCAGCTGAGGTTCTTTCTTCGTATATACAAAATGTCAGAAAAGCTGCCGTAAACATAAACTCACAAATAATGGTCTCTGATAATACTGATAATCAGTTAAAGACCTTCTGAAAAGATGTAACAAGAATATTTAATGAAATAATTGACTGGACTGGTTATTTTGAAACTTTTGAATATTTTGTATTTTTTCCGCTTGAAAATCATATTCCTTATCAATTTAATAGAGATTATTCATTAATTGAAAGAGAATGAAATAGTTTAAAATGATACCTACGTACTCTTACGAAAAATGGGCAAACTTCTGTCAAACTGACTCAAGAACAAGCATGTAAATGAATTGAAAATTGTACATTATCATGAACTCCTACAGAAATAATCGGAAAACTTGTACAAAATAATAACAAAATACTCAGTTTATATAGAAATGCTGTTATGTGAAATGATTTAGAAAAACATAATTTAATCCTGGTAGATGCTATTGATTTTCCTTTAGAATTAGTAAAAAATTATGGTTTTGATAATCTGACGTTATGTCCTGATGGTTCAGAATGATTTTTAGAAAGAATCAAAGAAGCAATTCAAAAAATTGAATTAATAAATAAAAAATGACGTGACGGTATTCAAAAATGGAAAGATGCGTATGCCCTACTTCTATGAAAAGATACAAAAGACCAAACATATCAAGAGTTTGAAAGACAAGCCTTATTAAAAGAACTTTCTCGTCAATGAGTTTCTGTTGATAATAGAGATATTATGATGAAAAATCTTGCAAAATATAATCAAGAATGATGATATTCAAAAGATAATAATTTTATTACAAATAGTATAAAACATATAGAAAACTCTGTTTGACCGCAAATAAATGCTTTTCAAAAAAGTATTTCGGGTAGTTTAAATGCAGAAAAAGCTGAAGTAAGCATAGGTGATTTACTACAATCAACTGACACAAATAAAATAACTGATAATATTAGATTAAACATTTCTAATATTTATAATACGGAACTTCCATTTACAGCAATTGAAGAAATTAATACTGAACAGCTCAGAGCGAGAATAATACAATTACATAATAATTTATCAACTTCTATTGACGTTCTTGATGAAACTAGTAAAATCTCAACCCAAGTGTGTAACTCACAAGATAAATGAAATGGAAAATGTAACTAAAAAATAATTAATAAAATTAATACTATGGGAAGAAAATTACCAAAACATCTAAATCCAAAAGAATTGGCTCAAATGAGAAAAAATGCCAAAATTCATAAAAAAGTTTTAGATAAAATTAGAGAAGTTGTAAAAGCATGAATGAGTGCAGCAGAAATTGATACACTTGCTTGAAAAATAACAAGAGATGCATGATATATTCCTGCATTTAAATGACAATATGGATTCCCTGCTAATATTTGTATCAGTGTAAATGATGTTGTTGCCCATGGAGTTCCCTATAAAGATCTCATTTTCAAAGATGGAGATCTAGCCAATTTTGATTTTTGAGTAAAAGATAAAAATCTTTGAATTTATACTGACTCATGAATAACGTTAGTTATTGGTGGTGAAGATAAAAATCCAGTTGGAGCACATATGATTGAAGTAAATAAAAAAGCACTTTATGCAGGAATCGCTCAAGCAAAAGCTTGAAATACTATTTGAGATATCTGAGAAGCAATTCAAAAAGAAATCGAAGGTGGTTGATATGTTGTAGTTCGTGATCTTTCTGGTCATGGTGTTGGGAGAAAAGTACACGAAGAACCATATATTTATAACTACGGTACGGCAGGTACAGGATTGACATTAAAAGCCTGAATGACTATTGCTATTGAACCTATTTTATGAGAAACTTCTGGAGAAATTTCTGAAGAATGAGGACACGAAATTTACATAGCAGATGGAAGTCTTGGTTGTCAATATGAACATACAATCTTAGTTACTGACTGAGATGCTGAAATCATCATATAAAAAGCTGAATAAATTCAGCTTTTTTTGTTGATTTTTTTGTGAAAAATCATAATATTTAACATAATATTTATTATGGCTATATCTATGAATTTTATTGATGCACATGAAAAATTTCTTGATTACTTAACGGTAATTAAAAATAAATCTCCAAGAACTGTTGAACAATATGATAGACATTTAAGAAAATTTTCCGAATATCTTGAAGAAGAAAATATTGATTCATATAATTTTCCAGTTGATAAAATAACTTTAAAAATTTCAGAATGATTTCGTAGTTATTTACATAAATCATCAAAAAAAATATTAAGCATAAAAACTGCAAACGCATATATGATTACGTTGAGAAGTTTTTTAAAATTTCTAGAAAAAAGAGGGCATAAAAGTTTATCTGCTACTGCTATTGATCTTATAAAAGCGGAAGATAGACACATAGAATTTCTTACAGAAGAAGAACTTAATAGATTATTTGAGGCTGCTGATACAACTACAATCATAGGAACAAGAGATCTTGCAATTATGGAATGTATTTATTCAACATGATTAAGAATATCTGAGCTTACAGAATTAAATAGAGAAAATATAAATCTAAAAAGAAGAGAGTTTGCAGTTCGTGGGAAATGAAAAAAAGTAAGAGTTGTTTATCTCACAAAACATGCCGCTCACCTTATAGAAAATTATTTAGAAAAAAGAAAAGATAATCTTTCTCCTCTTTTTATTCGTCATAATATTAAACTTGAAAATATTGATGCTTTTGAAAACGAAAAAGTTCGTTTAACACGTTTTTTTATAACAGCGATGATTAAGAAATATGCGGCAAAAGCTTTTATCTTAAAAAATATTTCTGCTCATACTCTACGTCATAGTTTTGCGACGACACTATTAAATGCTGGAGCTGACCTTAGAGCAATCCAAGAAATGCTTGGTCATGCAAGTATCACTACTACTCAAGTTTATACACATGTAACAAATCCAAAATTAAAAGAAATACATTCTAAATTTATGAAGTAAAAATATCAATTTAGAATACTTATTAATTCAATGTAAAAAGCTTCACATTTTGTTAAATATTTATATAATTTTTATAGTTAATTTTTTAAAATTTATTCTCATATGAAACTGATTATTGGACTAGGAAACCCTGGTTCACAATACACACATACTAGACATAATTTATGATTTTTATTTCTAGATTACTTTCAAGAAAGAAATAATTTTTCTGATTTTCAATTAGAATCAAAATTCAAAGCAGAGGTGTCAAGTTGACAATATGAATGAGAAAAGTGTCTACTATTGAAACCTCAGACTTTTATGAATCTAAGCGGTGAATCTATACAGAAAATTTGTCAATTTTATAAGATAGACACGGAAGACTGGCTAGTTATTTATGATGACATGTCTATGGACTTTTGAAAACTAAGATATAGGGATAAATGATCTGCAGGTGGTCATAATTGAATAAAGGATATAATTAAGCATTTTTGACAGGAATTCAAAAGAATAAAAGTATGAATTGGACAAGATAAAAGATACGAAGTAAGCGACTGGGTATTGTCAAAGTTCACCGAGGACGAAAGAATAGATTTAGACAATGATGTACATAAAGAAACATTTGAACTTTTAAAGGAAAAATTCTAATAAAAAACAACATGACAAACAAAGTATATATAATTTGAATTTGAGGGATAGGTATATCTGCAATTGCTAGATATTACAATGAGAATTGATACGAAGTATATGGATCTGATTCTACAAATTCTGAATTAGTTCAAACATTAGAATCAGAATGAATAAATATTATTATCTGAGAAGATGAAACAAGAATAGATAATTCATTTCAAAAAATTATTTATACTGAAGCAGTACCTCAACTTCAAAGTGAACTGAGTAAAGCATACTATTTAAATATAGATACAAAAACATATCCTCAAGCCTTAGCAGAAATAGCAAATGATAAGAAACTTATTGCTGTCGCCGGAACGCATTGAAAATCAACAACTACTAGTTTAGCAAGTATTGTGATGATGAATTCTCAGCATAATGTAAATACTGTCGTATGAACACTATTAAAAGAATTTGATGGAAAAAATTCATATTTTTCAGATTCTAATTATTTAGTAATTGAAGCATGTGAATATAAAAGATCTTTCCTTCAATATCAGCCAGAAATATTATTAATTACAAATATCGAAGTTGACCATTTAGATTATTATAAAGATGAAACTGATTACCTTAGTGCTTATTCAGACTTAATCAACAACATGAAAAGTTGAGGAACAGTTATCCTTAATGGACAAGACAAGAATTGTAAAAAATTATTATGACAAAGATCAGATATTCAGTTTATTGAGGTTTTTGACTCGTTTTTCGTCATAGACAAAAAAGAATACATATTCCCTGATATTAATTTACAAGTACCTGGTTGACATATATTATTTGACGCTCATTTAGTCTATTGTCTATGATCTATATTAAATATTCAATCAAATGACATTGTTCAATATTTGTCTAAATATAGTTGAGTATGGAGAAGAATGGAGCAAATAGGTATGACTAAAAATTGATCTCAAGTAATGAGTGATTATTGACATCATCCGACTGAAATAAAGCTCACACTTTCAGCTTTAAAAAGCAAGTATGCCGACAAAAGAATAATTACTATATTTCAGCCTCACCAGTACAATAGAACTATTGAATTACTTGAGGATTTTAAAGATTCTTTTGTCGACACTGATGTCTTAATAATTCCAAACATATATGAATCAAGAGATTCGGAAGAAGACAAGAAAAACATGTCTACTGAAATATTCTTGGGTGAAATTATTCATCCCGACAAACATAATTGACACTGACTAAAATCTACTATTTCCTTATTAAAAGAGAAATGATTTGATAACAATAATTCACTCATAGTATTATTATGAGCTTGAAATGTAGACAACCTGAGATACGATTTAATCAAATAAAAAAAACACCCTTCGGGTGTTTTTTTTATTTGAAACCTTTTGGAGGATTTCATTGAATCGAAGATTCATAGATTATAACAAAAGGTTCTTTATGTTCGGAAATTCAAGTACATCCATTTAGACTATCTCAGTCAGTATTACATCATTCATTTCCTCTTCTTAAGTAATTCAAATCATAATACATCGCTGCATCATATATTTCAATTTCTTTTCCGCCAGGTAATGTATATTTTCATGTATTTCATTTTACAGCACCTCAAATTGTATTTCTTGTAAATAGTGCTCATTTCAAAATAAGCTGCTTATTTAATGTATTTGTTCTTACTGCCGAGTCATAGTGAAATATACTATTTTTATCTTTAGCACTCATTAATCAACCATCAGCATAAATAACAGAACTTATTCTTGTGACAT
This sequence comes from uncultured Candidatus Altimarinota bacterium, assembly GCA_913055215.1. Taxonomy (GTDB): domain Bacteria; phylum Patescibacteriota; class Gracilibacteria; order BD1-5; family UBA6164; genus CAJXJP01. The sequence goes on from CAJXJP010000011.1 coordinate 8,864, forward strand.
TTGGTGTTATTAAAATATTTCATTTTGTTAACGTTGTTGGTGTTACAAAGCTATAATTATCCTTTAAAACAATTATTCATTTTATATTTGAAATATTTTCTGTAATAAAAACATTTCAATTTTTTACAATTAATGTTTCATATCAAGAATCACTAGATGTAAGCTTATAATCCCCTTCTACATACTTAATTCCATTTATAATTTTTCATGAATTTAAATTTTTTGTTAGAAGAAAAGCGTTTTTTCTTACTTTTGCACGTAAATTTGATTTATTCATATCTGTGAAATTTTCTTCTTGACCAGTTTCACTTCATTTTCAATTTCATTGCTGAACTCATACAATTTTTACTCAAAGTGTTTCTTTCTCTTCTCAACTAATACTTATTGAATCTAAATAATAACGGACTTTTTTCCCGTTAATAGTAAATCCAACAATTAAATTATCAGTTGCAACTTTTGGTGAAGATAAAATATCTGCTTCTGCATCAACTCTCAATTCTGCAATATTAGTTGTTTTTTTCACTATATCTTCAATAGAGTGTGATGAAATAGAAGATATAAATCAGTTTTCTATATTCTCAATCTTTGGGTTTGTTCAAGAAAAAGTATTAACTAACTCAACTTTATATAATTGTTTTGTTCAAATAACAGGAAGTTTCCCCCAAATAGTTCAATCATCTGAAACAGAAATCACACTCGTTACTGGTTTTAAAAATTGATGATCTCAACTTGAAACTAACTTATGGAATTTTGTAAATGTTCCATTATAAGATCATGCATCATTTCTATTTGGAATTGATACTAAAAATTTTGGTGTAAATTTTCATGGAGCAACAGAAGAAACTTTCAATGATATTTCACCATTACCATCAGTATTAGTAGCTGCTAATAATTTCAGTGCTGATTCTGAGTTATTATTTAAAATATCATAATAAATATTTTTTTGATTCCCTGTATCTATTTTTAAATTAATTTTATTTTTTGTTAATTTATTTCAGTATTTATCTTTAATAATTAATTTATAATTATGTGTATCAGAATTATTCGCATACTTTAAGCCACTTGGCATATATGAAATTTCTGTTTTTTCATAATCTGGCTCTGCTGGAATAATTTTATAATTTTTTGAATATGTGTTTGTATTTCAAATCGAGTCTTTAAGTTCGATGAAAAGTGATTTATCTCATGCTTCTTTGAAAAATTCTTTATTATCAAAATTGATTTCTTTATTATTTTCTGTTGTCGAAGCATTATCAATTATTTTTTCTCAATTAACTGAAATACTATAAAAAATTTTTCTATCACAATATCATGCTTTTTTATCACTTAATGTAATTTTTAATTGTTTATCAGATGCCTTCTCAGATGATCAATTAATAGGTAAGCCTGTAATAGTTACCACAGGAGCAGTTTGATCAATATGATTCATTTTATATTGAAAAACTTTTTCATTATGAGCAAAATCTCTAATTACTAATTCTCATTCGCTTCCATTATCTGCTTCTGATAGAAATGTTTTTGATTGGTTATATCAAGCATCACATCAACTTAAGTTATCAGAAGTACATACCGTTTTAATTGTAATTGGTCATTTTGAACATGAAATATTAAAATCTCAGGCTTCTCATTCGGCATTCTTAACTGTGTATTTGTTCACAGTTCCATCTTCTCATAATTGAGAAATATTTACAATTTGATATTCAATAAAATTATCATTTACATCATATAAAGGGATTTTAAATTGAAATTTTTGTGGATAATATCAAGGTTCTGTAAATTGAAATTTAAATTGAAAAAGTGGATTATCTTCTCCGTTCACACTTGTTATGTTTACTCAACCAAATATATATGTTTTAATTCCATCGAAAAATTTAACTTTTGGCTTTAATCACAATACTCAGTAAGACACATTTATTCCATCTTTTTTATTAAAATAAACATTTCCAAAAGTATCTTTTAGTTTAGCGTGAACAATAAGAGTATCTCAAGGTCTAATTTCTTCTTTTGAATCATATCAAACTAAGTCAATTTTTGATTTATTAATATCAACAGCCCCAGGAATAACGTTTACTGGAGAAAGTTTATTAATTTTCCCTTGAATAATTTCTCAAAAAGGATTGGTAATTTTAAAATAAAAATTTACTTTTCATGATCTTGTCAGATATACTGATTCATCAATTTTAATAAAAGCACTTTCATTATTAGCCGATACAGAAACTCATAAATTTTCTGTATCAGTTGGTAGTGACAAGTCTCGATTTAAGATAAAGCTATCACTAAGTAAAGGTTTAATTTCTTCTTCTCATGTTTTTGAAAGATATGCGTAGGAAATTGTATAATTATAATTTAGATTATCACAAGTAGAAGAACTTGAAATAGTATCCTTAAAATTAAATTTAACATTAATAGGTTTCCCAGCCATAAAATCATGTCATGAGAATTTATGTTCTATGAATGAAAAATTATTTCCTACAATATCAATAACCTGTTCAACTTTACCAGTTTTAATCTTAATAGCTTCAGTAGATGATACTTTTATAGATTTTTCTGAAGAGATACTACAATCTTCATTTGAACAAATATTTTTTAAAACAAGAGTATTTTCCCCTGCTATATTTTTATAGTTCAAAGTATTTGGAATCATTGTATTGAGTTCTGGAATAGATCCTCGTCTAGAAAATTCTTTAAAAATAGCTTTATAATTTACAAAAAAGTAATTATAGCCATTAATATATTCAACTTTTTTTCTATTCCGGAAAGGTCATTCCTTAACTGTAAATGAATCTTTCATAGCATATAATTCACTTAAATTCATTTCTGAATCGTCACAATCTCAATCAGCATTACATAAATTATCAATTGTAAAATTCTTATTTTTAAATTTCATATCAGAATAAAACTCTAATTGAGAATCAACCCATTCTGAGAAATTATTAATATTTATATAATTAATTTCCTTCATTACATAGGGCTGAACATTCTTTGTATTAAATATTTTCGTAGAAGTTTCTGTACAATGTTCATTATTACAAACATCATTAATTTGAAAGCTATTATTAGAACAAATAGCATAAACGGAAGTATACGAAAAAAATAAACAAAATATGATTCATATTTTTTTAAACATAGTTTATTTTTTATATAATTATTCTGTTACACCAATAGGTACTTCTCTATCAACTTGTGTAATTGTACAACTTTCTGTTTGATAATCGAAATCTGCTGATTGTCTTCAACCTGCTCCTCAACTATTTGTCCCTTTATTTACTCTTGTGTAACCTTGTTCACAAGTAGTACGTCTTAAATAGTACCCAACTTGTAATGTTCTTATTCCTGGACAAACTCTTGTTCCATCAGTGGCCCATGGAGTACACTCACTTTCATTATTAGTCATTTGACAACTTCTATTCACATCTTTAATACAGATATAATCCGGATTAGCTTCTGCTGGAGCCGCCATAAATGTAGTATAAATTCAAATTGAAGCAAGAGATAAAATTGTCCCTGCTGTAACATATGCAATGTTTTTCATTGTTTGTTTTTTCATAATATTTTATTAATAATAATTATAGTAAATGATTAATTCATATCATTTATAGAGTAAAAAGGTGTTTCAATTAAACCATCTGTTGTGATAATTTTTGCTCAAATATTTTCCCAAACTCATTTTTTTCTATCAAGAGCCCACCAAGCTGGCCATCTTAAAAAATCATTTTTAGTAAGAAATTTAAAATCTATCGGATATCATCAAAGTTCTCTTGATTTTTTTACTAAGAATTCCATATCTTCTTTAGATAAAGCTTCGTAAATTTGGTCATAGTTTTCATATAATTCTTTCATATGATAAATATGATTTTGTAAAATCATTGGGTTTGATTTATATACAAAAATTTCTTCTTTCGTTTCTTCATCAATAAATTGAATATAAGGCATCCCAAATGTTTTCATTAAATTTCAAACATAACCAGAAAAATTATTAAATGTATCCACTTCCATTAAATCAGCAATATTGTCTGATTTTTTAAATTCATATAAATACACGTTAAATTTATTTCCATTCCATTTTTTACCATTCATATAATATAATCCATCTACTGGAACCCAATATTTAGATTGTTCAGATTCAAATAAATAATAGTTTTTTCCATCTTTTTCAACTATATAATCTTTATTTTCTTTCGAAACTACATAATTATTTTCAGGTTGGTGAAGTGTAATATTTACATTTCTTAATCAGATCCAATTTTTATCCTTATAAGTATTAAAACTTTCTGCATGGAATCAGTCAGAATATCCTAATTTTGAAAATTTAAAACGTAGATGTGAAAAAGGATAATATTCAAACTTTAGCTCAAATTTTCATTCATCATCACTCGTTGTAAAAATTTTAGTATTATTTAATAATTGAATTTTAGTATTTGATAAAACATTTCACGTCTCATCTTTTATTATTCAGTTAAAAATAAATTCTTTTGTTTTATTACAATAATCTTTTTGCTTTAAACAAAGTTTTCTTTTCTGTTTAAGTGATTCCTTATAGTCTCATTTAAACTCGTGAATATAACTAATAAGTTCTTGTTTACTTGCAGATGGATTTGTTGTATTTTTTAATTCTCACAGTAAATCATTTACGTTAACTTTTTTAGAAATAACCTTATTTAATAAGTAAGTTTCTGGATGAGCCATATCAGGTTCAAATAATACTTTTGTTCAACTTTCTGAATTTTTTCATCAAAATAAACAATTATTTTTCAACGAAGTATAAATATCTGCAATTGCATGATTTTTATCATTAACATCATTAAAAAAATCAGATTTTATTTCTTTTTGATAAAATGGTATATATGCAGTATTCCCTTCAGAATCTATATTACAGATTACAAAGTCTTCATTCTGAATATCGACAGTTGAGCCAGAAACTGACTTTGCAACATCAAGATATTTTTCGACTGAAGAATAGTCATTTGGATTTATTCATAAATCGTTAAAATCTGAATTCATAGATAAATTTCACTCCAAAGTCTCGATTCATTCAGAATTATTGTGATTTGCCTGATACACGGCTCAAAATCAAATAGCTAAAAAAACGCTTGCTAATCAGAGTAAAAATATCCTAATTCACAAATCTTTATTCATAATATATAAAATTATAAAATAATCCCCCTTAGAATAATATAATTATCTCACAACTTAAATATTAACGCAAAAAAAACTCCACTTGAGTGGAGTTTTTTTTATTATTTTTTGAAACCGATGAATAATCATTTATCAGTAAATGTATCTGCTAAGAATATTACCAGTACTCTACTTACATACATAGCTGTAAATAGTGATACCATAATTCAAAGAGCTAACATCAGACCGAATCATTTAATCAAGTTAATCCCGAATATGAATAAGATCATTGCAACAATGAATCCTGTTACATTTGAATCCCAAATTGCTGACCAAGATTTTTTAAATCCTGTTTTAGCAGCTTCTTTCATTTTATGACCTTTCCCTAGTTCAACTTTAATTCTTTCGAAAATAAGAATATTCGCATCAATTGCCATACCGATTGAAAGAATTAACCCAGCAATAGAAGCTAGAGTCAATACAATACCCAGAGCCTTAATTATTGATAAAACTAACATCACATATAAGAATAGACTGATTGATGCCATAACACCTGCTGCTCTATAAATTGCAATAAGGAAGAAGAATATAATAACAAAACCTGCAATCCCTGCAACAATTAGTTTTTCTAATGATTTAGCACCAAGTTTTGAATCAATTGTTTTTTCACTTGTAAGGAAAATTGGAGCCGGAACAACCCCTGTATTGATATTTGTTGATAATTTTTTTGCTTCTTCTGGTGTATATTGACCTGTAATTACTGCTTTCCCAGAAAGAATAGGTTCATTTACATTTGGAGCAGTAAGTAATTCACCTCCTACGAATATAGCAATTTGTTGCCCAACTAATTTAGTTGTTAATTCACCAAATATTTCAGCACCATCATCATTAAATACAAGTTCAACCATTGGTTGATATGCTTGATTGAATTGAACTGATGAATTTACAAAATATTTATCATTTAGAATTCTACCTTTTGAATCAGCTGCTGGTTTCCATGCAGATGGAGATTTATTGATAAAGATATATTCATATTTATCTTCTTTTAATTCTGATAGAATTAAAAATCCTCCTTCTGTTTCTATAATTTCATTTGATTTTGGCGTTTCATCTGTAAGACCATAAATTTCAGAAACTAATGCTGAAGATCCAACTTCTATATTTTCGTATACGAGTTCTGCTTTATCTGCAGCCACTGAGAAATCATATGCACTATTTTGAACTTCTTTCAAGATAGCTTCTGCGATAGTTTTTCTTTCAGCTTTATCTTCTTCTGTAACTTCAGTTCTGAGTTCTTTAAATTCAATTTTTACAACTTTCCCAATTGCATCTTTTGCTTTTTTAATATTTTCTTTATTTTCAAAAGAATCATTCCCTTTTAAAGGAATTTGTACAATAATATGTTGATCTCAACCATAACTTGCTGAAGTGATAACGGAATCATTAATATTCAGAGTTTGAACTCTTTTATCAATAATTGATTTTAATCATTCAATAATTTGTTGTTCTTTTGCATTTGAGTAATCTTCTTCTTTTTTTACTTCTTCTAGATCAACTTTATAATCTAATTCGATCCCTCATTGAAGGTCAAGTCCAAGACGGTAATCTTTTCCTGTATAAGGTACATTTAATCCATAATTATGCCAAGGAAATACAAACATAAATAGTAGTACTCCTGCGATAAGAATCATTAATGTTCTTGATAGTGATTTTTTCATATTTTCCCTTTTGCTCTAGTCCCGGACCTAAAGACTTATTAGAAATAAATTTTTCAAACTTCCGAGTGTTTTGAAAAAAATTCACAAAAAATATACAGTTTTTTTATGAAATGTAAAATTTTATCCTATATAAAAGATAAAAATAATAAAAAGAGAAAGCAAAAATGCTTTCTCTTTTTATTATTTATCGTCTTCTTTTTTATTTGCAAGTTGTCCACAAGCTGCATCAATATCATCTCACATAGTGTGACGAATAGTTGAAACAACACCGTATTTTTCTAAAGTTTTTTGGAATTTTTCGATAATGAATCTTGGAGTAGTTTGATACCCGTCAGAATCTGTTCCTTCTCAGGCATTATATGGAATAAAATTAACATGAGCCAGTTTTCCTTTTAAAAGTCTTCCTAATTCATCTGCTAATTTAATATTATCATTTACCCCATTAATCATGATGTATTCATAAAAAATTCTTTTATTTGTAGCATCAACATAATCATCAAGACTTTTCATTAGTTTAGCAAGTGGCCAAGTATGATCAACTGGCATAATAGAACCTCTTACTTCATCATTTGGAGCATGAAGTGAAATCGCAAGTGAAGTTTGTGGAAAGTCTTTTGTAAATTTTTCAATCCCAGGAACAATCCCACAAGTCGAAACTGTAACTCTTCTATTGGCAATTGCTATCTTTTTTTGATGTGTGATGAAATTGATTGAAGTTTTTAAGTTTTCATAATTTAAAAATGGTTCACCCATTCCCATATAAACAACATTTCTTAAAAATTGACCTTCTTTATTTAATAACTCAGCAGCATAATACACTTGCTCGATAATTTCAGAAGTTTCTAAGTTTCTAAGTAATCCTAATTTTCCTGTTGCACAAAACGTACAAGCCATTGGACACCCAACTTGACACGAAACACAGAGTGTATTTCTACCAGTTTTATGTCTCATAATAACCGCTTCAATAAATTCTCATTTTGAAGTTTTAAACAGCATTTTTGTTGTTTGGCCATTTTCTGAAGTTTTTTCTGTATCAACCTCAAAAGTATTAAATGTGAAGTTTTCATCTAATAAGTCTCTCATTTTTTTAGGAATTGTTTGAATTTCTTGAAAATCTGTAACAAAATTTTTATATACAGCATTTTCTATTTGAGCATAACGAAAAGTTGGAAAACCATTTTCTTTAAGTATCTCTTTTACTTTATCTTCATTATGAATTGAATATTTCATTTATTTTTTCTATAACATGTAAAAATCCGCATTATTTTATTAAGTTTCTGAATAATGTAAAGGTAAAAAAGGAGAATATTTTTTACAAAAAAAAATATTTTCTTACAATAGACTAAAATATTTTTCAATTAATAATTTATGAAATACTCAAAACGTGCCACATCCATTGCAGAGGCTATTGTTGTTATGACAGTTGTAGTTTTATGAATAGTTGGAATGTATGATATTTACAATCAATCAACTCGTTTCTCTGACTGAGTCGAACATAGAATAAAAGCAATCAGTATCGCTCGTGAATGAATTGAGTGAGTAACAAATATAAGAGATACAAATTGGATTTTATTTTCAACTGATTATACAAATTGCTGGAATACAAAAAATTATCAAGTTTCGTGTATTGATAATGCAACAAATTCAACAGACATAACAGCTGGATCATATATAATTTATCAAGATTCTGATAATAGATGGAAACTAGAGTCAAAAGCTCCTTATGTAAATTATACAAATGTAACGAGTAGAAATAATTATAAAGTTGGTTACGATACTAATAAAAACTATGCACAAGCCTCAAGAATTTCAACAAATACTATTCCTCTCTTTACAAGAAGAGTAAAAATTTCCTACGATTGATGAAACTCTGATAAAATGATTGTTGATGTAATAGTAGAATGGATGGATAGTACTTCAAGTGCAGCCAGACAAGTAAAACTTAGTACTCGTTTAAATAATTGGAAAAAATAAAAAGTTTTAATCTATAGATTAAAACTTTTTATTTTTTTATGCAGTTTTTTTTGTTTCTGAATAATTTTCTTCATTTGCAGATCAAAAATTTATGAAATTAATTATTTCTTCATTAGTTGATTTCTGTACTTTTTCTATTGTATTACTTTCAATTAAATCTCATTGTAAATACAATTTCCATTTTTTATCTACGAACTCTTTAAATTCAGGAGTATTAATATACCCATATTCTAAATCATCTGTGTTATATTTTCCTGCGACATGAATATCTGGATTAAATTCATTAAAATCAAAACCAAATTTCTTTAGCATTTGTACAACTACAGCATTATCATTTCCGCTTCCCTTTTCCTTTCTTATAACACCATATATAGTTGAATAAAGTCGAGAAAAAGTTTCTTTTTTCATCTCTTCTGTTAATGGTATTCAATTTAATTCCGTCATATCTTTTACAGATCCCATTTGACTTAATGCTTGCTTAATCATCTTTTCCCCTTCACTCGGCATTTTTCAGTTTGGTAAAAATGAAACCGTCTTTTTAAATGCTCTTTTTGAACCAGTAACATATATTGGTGTATTTCATGGTTTTGTAACACCATTACTGATAAAATCTTTTTTAAGGTTATATTCGTCATCATTAAAAACTCATTCTATTGTTCAAAAGTATTTTTTATAGTTTTCATATCATTCTTCATTCATTTTCCCTGGGATAATCCCATCATTACACATAAGTGTTTGCACAAGTGAATCTCCGTATTTGTCCCAAAAGTGATAACTTAACCAAATTTGATTTTCATCATTTTTTTCTTCTGTATAACTTGCCTTCATCATTGCTGTAAAATCAGCTTGCATTTTACTATTTCAAGATTCTTGAACGACTTGTTCAACAACTTTTTGAAACGTTCATAATGTATTTTTATTTTGATTAAAAGCAGCAAAAGCATACGGTGTTTCAAATGCTGATCAAATAAACCCATTCAATGAATTTTGATCAAAGTTTTGAGAAACTCATGTCATAGTAATAATAAATGACAATGAATGCATATCTTTAGCTGACCCATTTTTTCACCGAATATTTTCTAATCAACCCAGAGCATTTGGTAATTCTCCTCAAGCGAGAACATCAACCGCATATCTTAATCTTCATTTAGCTGTCATTGAATTTGATGTTTTTAACGCACCATCCTCTTTTTCATCTTTAATACCATTTTGTAAAATAGCTCAAAATTCTTTATGAATTTTTGATCTTCTTTTTGGCCTTAGGTCTCATCTTGCTTGTTTAGAAAGAAGCATTTCTACCAGTAGTTCTTCAGTAAACGGAACAGGTGCCTGTTTTCCTGAACTAGCTGCTGCAGCATCTTCACATTTTGCTTTTGTTTCTTTATATAGTTTATCATTTTGCTTCCCACCTAATGCTTCGTACCGGACAAATTTTCATCTATTTTTTTTCAATGCTTTTGGATAAAGTGTTCCATATTTTAAAGTAGCCATAAGAGCCGCTTCGATTTCATATTGTTCTGAATTTGAACATTCTAGTATTTTTTCAATTTTTGGAATCATAACTTTTGAATCCAGTCATTTTAGTGTAGAAACCAATTCTTCCATTGTCTTTTTTTCTTCTTGTTCTACAAGTGATTGCATATCTGTATATATATCACTTTCTTTCCCAAATATTCTTCACATAGAAAGTGCCAATTTTGCTGATTTGAGTTTATTTCAGTGACTTAGTTTTGTTTCGATAGAATCTAAAATTTGTTTTGATGCTCAAAGTAATTCAGAAACTGATGCATTATGTAAAAATCATTTTAAAAATGATTTTTTCTTATTAAATCCTTCTTCTTCTTTGTCATCCTTTACAGGAAAGTCGACAGATTCTTTTGGTTGCAATTTAAACTTATTCATCAAATAATAGAAGTCATCCCATCATTTATAATTTTGTTTTCAATCAAATTTATCTTTATCTTTTTTCTTAACTGGTGATTTTTCTTGATATTCACCAAAACTGAATTCTACACTTCCATCATCGATTTTTGTAATATATATTGCTTCACTTCATTCACCTACAAAACATTCATAGTATTGTTGTTCATCAGAATTTGTATCTTTTTCTTTTTCATTAATAACTCTCCCCGTCGTTGTAACCATAAGATCTTTATAGCCAGACATATCTGACGATGATTGAGAAATATTTTGAAAAACTTCAGTTGATGTAATTGATTTATGAAATCTATTACATTCTAAATTATTAAAATGTGAAAAGAAATCCATAAATGAAATTTCTTCATTTGTATCTTCAATTAAAACCCCATTTTCTGTAATCCTTGTAGAATAAACTGTTTCTTTGTCTGATCATTCATTTGTAACAAAAGACATTTTATTAATATCTACATTTCTTCATTCTGAATCTATTTCATTTAACCAATAATGTAATTCTTCTTTAGAATTAATTTCATTTTCTTCTGAAAGTGAATTAATTTTTATATTTTTATCATCAAGTAAATCTTGTTTATCTTTGAATATTAGGAATTTTCATTTATTTTCATCTTCTGTAATTTTTAATAACGTATCATAAAAATTTTTATACAACATTTTACTCGTAGAGACAGACGAAGAGTCACTTACAATCCCATTTTCTCATTTTGAAATATCTTTGTATGAAAGAGCTTTTGACTCTCTAAAGTTTCATAAATCCGTATTATCAATTTCCATAATAACTCTATGAGTTTCACCGTTTATATTTGTTTCATAAACAATATGTGCTCATTTTTTTAATTTTGCAATTTCTACTTTTATTTTTTCAGAAATTTTAGAATCAGATTCAATCGCTTGAATTAAACTTTTTTCTCCATCATCTGGATTAATTTTTTTAGTAAATCAATCATAATTTTCTCCTGCTGCTTCTATTTTTAATTTATTTATATCTTCTAGAATTTTTCATTGAAATTCTACTCAGCTAGATAAACGATTTATTATATCTTCTGATACTATTTTTGCAGTAGATATATAAAATGCTTTTTTATCTAGTGATGAGATAGCCGCTTTTTTTTCTGCTTCTGTTTCATAAAATTCATCTAATTGATCTTGAATTTGTTCCTCAATAATAGCATCTGCTTGTTGATTTGTGATAATATCCATTCCAACTAAATCAGCAACTGAGGCTTGATCAAAATAATATTTAAAAAGTTTTATTTTTTCATCTTTGTTCAAAAAATCTATTAATTTTTTGAAATCAAAAAAACTTGTTTGTCTTAAACTCGAGAAATTTTCAATTGCTGATAGAATTTCAGGATTATTTTTTATAGCATTAATTCTTTCTTGTGAAAAATTAATTTTATCTAAAAATAAAACTCTTTTTTTCTCAACAAGATTTTCTTTAAGAATAATTTTTTCTTTATTTAATACTTTTACTTGCTCAACAGATGATTCAGTAAATTTAATTAAATCTCAAGCTTTGCAGGTTTGTAAAAATTTTAAAACTTCAGTTTTTTGTTCACCAGTAAGTTCAAAATTATCTTGTACCGATTTATCGGCTCTTGAAATAAGTTTTTCTCTCGGAATAAAAATATTTCACGCAATCGCTTTAATTTCACTTAAATACGTAGATTTTGTATTTTCATTATCGATTCATTCTAAATGATTTGAGACATCTTTAAAAGATGAGTTATTATTTACAAAATCAGAAAAATCAGAAAAATGAAATCATTTGTTCTTAAAATAAAAAATGTTGCTATCTAAATTTGATTCAACATATTCTGATTGAGCTTTTTTAACTTGGTTTTTTAGCTTATCTTGGTCTTTTTTATTATTTGTTTCTTGAGAATTTTTTGCATTCGGCGTAGATTTTTCTGCCATAATGTATTTTTATAAATAAATAATTTATAAAATTATAGCACTAATTTCTAAAAAAAGCAAAAATATACGATAAAATAATTTACTTATTTCCAGACTTCTATAATATAGAGAAAATATTTCCTGATTTACAAAAAAATTATGATTTTTCTTGGAATAATTGTAGCAATTTTAATGTTTTCAATCATTGTTATTTTACATGAATTTTGACATTTTTCAGCAGCAAGAATATTTGGTGTTCGTGTAGAAGAATTTGGTCTAGGAATTCCACCAAGAGCAAAAAAATTATTTACAGATAAAAAATGAACATTATTTTCTCTGAATTGGCTTCCTTTATGAGGTTTTGTAAAATTAACAGGTGAAGCTCCTCATACATTTAACGTGTATGATGCAAAATGAAAACTTTACAATAATGAAAATTTGGAAAATGACATTCAATCATGAACTCCTATTTTTGATAAAGATAAAAATGAAGTTCCAGATTATTATAAAAATGAAATTTTATTAAAACTAAAAGAAAATTCAGCTGATTACAACTTAGCGAATAAATCTGCATGGAAACAAGCAATTATTATCCTTGCTGGTGTGTTTATGAACTTTTTATTGGCGTGAGTTATCTTTTCGATTTTATTCTTCGTATGAGTCAAACCAATAGGAGTAAATGATAAAATTCAAACTGATTACGATTTAAAACTCATTCCAACTTATGAACAATCACTAGAGATTGGGCTTTTACAAAAAAATGGTTGAGTGTTATTACAACCCGTTGAAAATAGTATTGCTGCAAAAGCAGGACTTTCTATTTGAGACAATGTCATAAAAGTGAATGACTTACAAATTAACTCTGCACAAGATATTATCAAAATAATTTCTTCCCATCCTGGTAAAGAATTAAATATAACATATATTCCTTATTGTGAAACTTGTGAAAATAATGTAACTGAAGAAAAAACTCTGATTTTAACTCCATCAAATGAAGGAAAAATTTGAGCATTTATTTCGGAAAATATTAGTTTAAACACAGATTTTCAATATCAATATACACTTTCTGATTCTATAAAATACGGTTTTTCAGAAACTTATTATCAAACACTTTTAACATTTAAGTGAATTTGAATATTAATTAAAAAAATATTTAATCCTGAAACTCCTCAAGAAAGACAAGAAGCTATAGAACAAGTCAGCTGACCAATTGGGATTGTTGATTTTATTAGTAATTCATTATCTGAAGGAATTAAATTTATCTTAATCATTTGAGCAATTATTAGTATAAATTTATGAGTATTTAATTTACTACCAATTCCTGCACTTGATGGATGAAGATTTATTTTCATTACAATAAACGGTTGAATTCAGAAATTATTTTGAAAAAAAGCAATTTCTCAACAAGTAGAAAATTATATTCACGTAGGATTTTTTATCTTTTTAATTGCATTAAGTATTTTAATCGCATATAATGATATTAGTAAAATAATTAATCAATAAAGATTATGGAACAAAACAAAACTATACAAAGAGCAATGGACTATGTAAATCAAATGTTAGTCCCTCTAGAAAATCATTACTATCATCAATATCACCACGCTCTTGACGTAATGGATAGATCAATTTATCTTTCGAAAAAAGAAGGTTTATCAGCAAAAGAAATAGAAATCATGGCTTTATCTGCTATTTTTCACGATACAGGTTTCGTTATTCAATATGATAAAAATGAACCTATTTGAGCAAAAATCGCAAGAAATTATTTAAAAAGCATGTTATATGATGATGAATCTATTGCACTAATTGAAGAAATTATTCTAGCAACTGATCCAAGTTATAAAACACCAAAAAATATTTATGAAAAAATCATAAAAGATGCCGACTTAGATAATTTATGAAGAGATGATTTTTTAGATAAATCTAAAAATTTAAACAAAGAACTTTCTGCAATAAAAAATATTAAAATTATTGAGCCAGATTGGCAACATGGTACTATTAATTTTTTAGCAGAACATAAATACTATACAAATACTCAAATAGAAGAAAGACAAAAGAAAAAAGAATCAAATCAACAAAAACTGAAACAAATGGTTCAAGATTTAGAAAACTGAGAAATATAATATTTCTCAGTTTTTTTATATTTTGATTTTTTCGAAAAAAATTATAAAATCCTTTCAGATTTATTTAAAAAATATAGAAATTTATGTTTAAATTTGATTTACACAATACTGATTGATTTGCTAGATCTGGAACATTTGAAACACCACATGGAAAAATCGAAACTCCAGTTTTTATGCCAGTTGGGACAAAAGCAACAGTAAAAGGAATTACTAATGAAGACCTTGATGAAATGGGCGCTCAAATAATTTTGAATAACACATATCATTTATATTTAAAACCTGGTGATGATGTTGTAGCTCATTTTTGAGGAACACATAAATTTACAAAATATAACAAACCTATTCTTACCGATAGTGGTTGATTTCAAGTATTTTCACTTGGACAAACAAGAGAATGAAAATCTCTTGTAAAAATTACGGAAGATGGAGTTCATTTCAGAAGTTTTATTGACGGATCTAAACATTTTTTCACACCAGAAAAAGTAATGGATATCCAATCAAATATCTGAGCTGATATTATTATGGCTTTTGACGAATGTGCTCCTGGAACTTCTGATTGGGATTATGCAAAAGCTGCAATGAATAGAACACACAGATGGGCAAAAAGAAGTCTCGAACAAGTGAAAAAAAATAATGAAATTAGAAAAAAAGACGGAAGACATGAACAAGCACTTTTCCCTATTGTTCAATGAGTAATTTATGAAGATTTGAGAAAAGAGTCAGCAGAATTTATTTCTCAACTAGATACTCATGGTCTTGCAATTTGAGGACTTTCAGTTGGAGAAAGTAAAGAAGATATGTATAGAATATTAGATATTTTAAAAACTGAACTTCCAGAAAATAAACCAAGATACCTGATGTGAGTAGGAACTCCTGAGGATTTAGTAGAATGAATTTACAGATGAGTTGATATGTTTGATTGTGTTCTCCCTACACGTTTAGGAAGACATGGAGTATGATTTTCTCATAGAGGAAATGTGAAAATTAAAAACCAAAAATACAAATTAGATGAAAGTCCTTTAGATCCAGAATGTGATTGTAAAGTTTGTACAAACTTTACAAAAGGATACCTTCGTCATCTTGTTCAAGAAAAAGAAATTTTATGAATGCAAATGATGTCATATCATAACTTATATTTTCTTGTAAATCTTGCAAAAAGAGCAAGAATTGCAATTTCAGAAAATAAATACGAAGAATTTAGAAATGAGTTTTGGGAAAAATATAAAGACTGAGAAATGATTAATAAAAAATAATTCTTTCCTTCGCTTCGTAGGAAGAGCAGGTGGCCGGAGGTCGGATGAGATATTTTCATAATCCCCTCTGTCTTACAGACACCTCCCCTTTAATAGAAGAGAAGAAAAAACAAATAAAATCGATTAATAAAAAATAAAAGCCATATGGCTTTTATTTTTTTGAAAAAAAACTATAATGAAATGAGATTAAATATTAATAAAGAAAAAATTATGTTTTCATGAATTATTCATAAAAAAGCAAAAATTATTTCAGTTGAAAATTGAAATTTTTGTGTAGAAAAAACTTTTCCCGGTGAAATAATGATCGGAGAAAGTATTGCTCATGATTGAGCTTGTATGACAATTACTGAATGGGATGAAGAAAAATATCACTTTTTTGTAATGGAAGAATCATTGAAAAAAACGGCTTTGTGAGAAAAAAAAGCTGGTGATTATATTAATGTCGAAAGAAGTTTAACTCTTGCTGATGCTATGCATGGGCACATGGTCAGCTGACATATTGATTCAACATGAATTGTAGATAAAGTAGTAACAAATAAGGATGAATCAATTGAAATTTTTATTCAATTTGATGAAAAATTTTCAAACTTTATCATAGAAAAATGAAGTGTTGCTATCAATTGAGTAAGTTTAACAGTTTGTGCTGTTGGAAAAGATTATTTATCTGTGAATATTATCCCGCATACTCAAGAAATTACAAATTTATGATTATTAAAATCATGATCGAAAGTAAATCTTGAATTTGATCAACTTGCAAAATATATTCAAAAAATGATTCAAAAATAAAATCTTAAGAATAAAAAAAGGTTGAGAAGTAAGGTCTTTATAATAATATATAAAAATTCTGTATGTCACACTATAAATTAAAAGAAAAAAATTACGAAAATCTTGATAAAAATATCAAAATTGCATTTGTTACCGCTGAGTTTAATCACAATTTCACATCTGAATTGGAGGCTGTAAATAAAGCATTTTTACAAAATCATGGATTTGAAAATATTGATTCATATCTCGTTCCTGGAGTTTTTGAAATTCCTGGATTAGTGAATAAATTATTATCAAATAAAAAAGTTGATCTTGTTATAGCTCTTTGAGTGGTAATAAAATGAGATACTCCACATTTTGATTATGTTTGTGCCGAATCAGCAAGAGGAATTATGGATCTTTCAATAAAAAATGAAAACCCTATTATGAATGGTGTACTTACTTGTTTTAATGAAGAACAAGTGCAACAAAGAATAAAACCTGTGTATGCATTGTCTGGACTCAATACTTTAGTAGAATATAATTCAATTTAATATGATTCATAGAATTTCAGGGACTGTTATTCATTGAGAAAAATTATGAAGACAGCTTTGATTCCCTACTGCAAATGTACAAATTTCAGAAGGAATAATCTCAGAATGAACTTATAAAATAAATATTATTTTTCAATGAAAAGTTTATTCTTGAGCTTGAAGTTATTTACAAAAAAAATGAGTATTTGAAGCGCATATTTTTGATTTTTCATGAAATTTATATGATGAAACGTTAGAAATTATTCTTCTTTCTAAAATCAGAGATAACATTAAATTTACTACTTTAGAAAATTTAAAAAAACAAATTCAAGCTGATATAGATAATTGTAAAAATAATATTCATTATTGAATTACTTTTTGAACTTTTGATCATGTTCATAAATGACATGAATATTATCTGCAAGAGGCAAGAAAATATTGCGATACATTGATTACCATTATTGCAAGAGATTCAAATGTAAAAAAAATAAAAGGTGATTTTCCTTTGTATAGAGAAGATAAAAGATTAGAAGATATAAAAAATCTTCAAATTTCAGACAAAGTTTTTCTCTGACATGAAACAAATCCTATGATTTGGTTTGAAAAATATAATATTTCTTCTGTACTTATTTGATATGACCAAATATCATATATTGAAAAACTGAAAGAATATAATACATCAGAAAAAAAATCTTTAGAAATAATTAAAATATGATCATTTCAACCCGAAACATTTAAATCAAGTAAATTAAAAAAATCTCAAGCATAATTGCTTGAGATTTTTTTAATTTATTATTTTATTTTAAATAAAACTTTAAATCAAGATTTTACAAAACTTTGGAAAAATTTTCATTTTTCATCAGCTGTAGGATATTTATCAATATTTGCTTGGTAATAGTTATAGTACGGTAGTAAATATGGATAATTATTTTCATTTATTACTTTATTTTCAAAAAGTTGATATGTATAATTAATACATGATTTAGTTTTATTACTCGATGTTAATTTTTTCCCATCATCTAAGTATGAATTATAGTTTGCTCATCACATAATCATATATTGACTATATGATTCAACTGTTTTATTAGATTTTCTATAATCTTCTAAAGCAATTTGTAAACACATACTATCTGTTGAAATAAGTTCTAATTTTTGAGAAGCAAATGTTCTTAAAAGTTTTTCGTATCTTTTTGTTAAATTTCTTCTTGGATCATTATCAATAGTAGCGGCATTTAAATCAACAAGAAGATATTCTAAACCTATTTTTTTCATGTTTTCAATAGCAGAATCAACACTTCCATTATGAATATATGTATCAAAATTCATAACAAGAGAATCTTCATATAATCTTTTATTATTTTCTGAAATATAGTATCTTAAGAAAGTTCAGATTCTATAAATTCAGACAGTATTTTTAAATTTTTCTTCTGGATTTAATATTCAAGCATAAATTTTATCAAGTGATTTTTTTGCATGATTATGTAAAATTTCATATTTTTTACTTTTTTGAATATCTTTTAATACTTTTTCAATATCTTTGATTGGAAGCTTTTGAATATTTGGAACTGCTTTTAGTATAGATGGATCAATCGATTCTGTTAAGAATTCCTCTTTTTTATCTTCTGCAATATTTAAAGCAAATAGTATTTTTAAATTTCCACTATGGTATACAAATGGAGCTTGTGTAGATGTAACTTGTCATACTTTAAATGCATCATATCAGGCATTTTTTAAGTTGTTGAATGTATTTGGAAAAACTGATAAAAAGAAATATATTGAAATGATTCAAAACACAATAAGTGA
Organism: uncultured Candidatus Altimarinota bacterium; assembly: GCA_913055215.1. Classification (GTDB taxonomy): domain Bacteria; phylum Patescibacteriota; class Gracilibacteria; order BD1-5; family UBA6164; genus CAJXJP01. Next base: position 27,955 of record CAJXJP010000011.1, read on the forward strand.
ACCAATCATTGTATTGTTTTTTTCATCACTAGAACTCGCATCAGTATATCTTGATAGATAATGAAGTCCGATTCAAATAGCTAACAGACATGAGAAATACATAACTATACCATACCAAACGACACCATATGCCGAAATAGTCCATAAGAACACATATAGTATTGCAAAAATCATGTTGTATTTGAATAACTTTGTTGTATCCGTTTCTTTTAAACTATAAAGGAAATATAGAAGTGGCGCAATAAATAGGAATAATATGAAAATATAGCCTCCTGGAAGAGTCATTCATGAAAATATTTTTGTCCGCCAGTCAATAAACCACATAGCAATTGCAAAAGCTAAAATCACGCAGATTCATAATGAATAGTTTGTTTTTCTAAACGGTAAAAACAATAATATTAATGGTAATAACAATAAATACCAATAAGTAATTTCTGTAAATTCTCCCTTTTGATTTACTTGAATAGTTAGATTCCATGGAAGTTTTACAAAGTTATTGATTCCTTCTTCGTATCAGAAATACCTCCCCCAATCTTCATTTGTAGTTGTTCCAGATTGAGAAAGTGTATATTTTTCTTTTTCTTCTTGAATTTTTACTAGTTCTTCATCAGAATAAATATCTGCGTAATCAACTTTAAAACGTTCAGGTGTTCCGCTTAATAAAGTCCCTACAGAAATACTATCAGATGTAATAATATGCTTAACAAACCAAGGTGAAATGGCTATAATTATACCCGTAAGACATATGAATAATTTTATTGAAAATGATTTTACAACTGTACTATATTTATTAAAGGCAAAAGCAAGTGATGAAAAACCTACTACTGCACAAATAATAGTGACTGTATTTACAAATTGAATATTATCTGATGGATATACTATATTCATGAATTTCCAAAGTCCGAGTTTTGTAAACACTCCTATAAAAATTGAAAAATATCACAAAAATCCCGCTAATCCTAGATACGCATAAAATAAAAGTCCAAGTACTCCTATAATTAATAAAAGTGAGGTAAATTTTAGAGTAAAACTAAAACCTAAAAATAACCCAATGAGTAAAAAATAAATATATTTTGATGATAGTCATTCTGAATCCTCTTTTCAGAAAAATTGCATAACTTTTGTTTTTATCTCAAAAACTCAAGTTTTGTCTAACAAGACTTTAAACGCAATATACAATGTGATTATACTCGTAAAGAACAAAGCAGGATCAACTTTCATATCTTTTGCTTGTTCGAAAACTACCATCGGCATACAAATAAACATTGTTGCCAATAACATTGGAATTGGAAGATATGTTTTATATTTTTTCGAAGGTATTAAATCTTTTGTAATCAGTAGAATCGAGATAAAACTTAAAAATCATCCTAATACATTTAAATAAAATGCTTGGGTTGGAGAATGAAATAAGTATCAAATTCCCGTAAATACTTGCCATGCGTGTATTCCTCAAAGAGAAACTATTTCTCATGCCTCAGCAAATAAGTGTGGATAATTCATGTACACTCATAGGTCATCCCAACCAATCGGCATTGGACGGAGAATATTAATGAGATTTACAGACAGAACTAATGTCGAGATAAGAAATAAAAATTCTATCAATACAAATTTGAGTGCACTTTCTTTGTTTCTTTCAAATGTAACAATAGGTTCAAAAATCCACTTTTTAAATAATACAAGTTCTTTTAATGAACATCATGCAAAAATAATTAATATTCCTACTACTACTTCTTTTTGATAGAGACCAAAAAATCCAAAAATAGTTAAAATTGTTATAAATAGAAAAATCCCTAAATTTAACGATGATAAATATTGAAAAATAATTGTTTTTTTATCAAATCACGAAATCTTTTTTAAAATAGATTTTCAAAAAGTTTGAGATAGTATGACTATAATAGTAGGAATAATTGAATATCCAACAACCTTTGCAAACATAGACATTCATTGTCCAAATTGTCCATTATCTTGAAGAGAAAAATACATTCCTGACAAGAAAAACAAATGAAACAAAAATAAACCTAAGATATGAATTGGTGAAAACTTTATATCTTCTTTATTTTCACTTTTTAAAAAGATTGAATATATAGCATATACAATAAAAATAAAGATTATATATATAGCATATCAATCGAATCCCTCTGCTCTATTAAATTCAGAATAATATCTCTGTATCACAAAAAGTCAGAATGTCAGAACTGCTAATACTTTTGCAAAATATCCAAGCATAAATAATTGTTAAAATATATTTTACACTAGTTTATGTATTATAGCGGTTCTCACAATATTTTTTTTGAATTTTATGTTAAAAATTCGTTGTAGTTTTTAACTTTTTTTATATAGTTAAAAAGATTAAAATACAATCTTCCTATAGTTGTAACTATTTTTATAAGGAAGATGACTTACTTTGAACAAATAATATCATGATTGATCAACATAACTCATTAGCTGAGAA
>CAJXJP010000012.1 GCA_913055215.1 uncultured Candidatus Altimarinota bacterium
AGGAGGAAGAAGAAATAATATTTTCATATATTTGTTTTTTAGTAAAAAATAAACTTATCAGCTTTGCTGATGAGTTTATTTAAAAATTGTTGGATGTAAAATGATAGATTTATTTACATGTGTGCGTGGTGTTTTGCATGGCAATCATAACATAAAACTTCTAAATTAGCAGGAGAATTATCTCATTTATTATGATTTTTATGATGAGTTTGCAGCTTCTTAATACTTCAACAATCCATGCAAGTATAGCCTGCTCTCTCTTTAGCTTTTCTAGATATTGTTATCCAGTTTTCAGCATATATATCTTTAGGCTTGTTTATATAATTATATTTTGGAACTTTAACTAATGTCTTAAAGTGATTAAAGTATTCAGTTCTGGTAAAATTTTCATAAATTCTTGATTTTTCTCCATGACTTAGTCTGTTATATCATTTATACGAAAATTCATTTAAACAGTTTTTACAGACGTTTAAACTTAACTCTAAATTCTCTTTTTTTATTTCTCAATAATCAATAACATTGACATTAAAATTTTTATTTCTGTTTGCAACATATTTTCAATCAAATTTTTGTTCTTTTCTATATGAGGAAATAGTGCTACAGTTATAAAAATGAAACTTATAATTACTTTCATTAGTTGTAAAATTAAATCCCCTTGAATTTTGATCTCTGATATATACCACTATTTTAATTCAGCCATATTCTAATGTTCCATCATTCGACACTCAAACATCACTTAAATTTAAATTTCATAGTTCCCCATCTTGAATTAATTTCAAAACCAATGGATCCCAAGAATGCTCTCACTTATAATTCTCATTAAGGTTAGCTCCAATAATTGATCTTAAGTTATTCATTCAACTATCTTGAATAAAATCTGGTAACTTCATATTTTAATTATTTATTTGATAGATAAACTAATTTTTCTAATTTTTCTGCTAAATTTCAATAATCAGATACAAATTTTCCAGATAAGCCCGTTAATTGTTTTCATAACGAATTAATAGATTTTTCGAGTTCTTCTCATAATTTTTTATCAAATTCTAGTACTTGTTCTTCTAATTTTGCTTGAATCGATATAAATTGTTCTGAAGTGTGCTTGCTACTATTATGTAGTTCTTCTGATAAATTTTCTAATATTTGTTTATGAGAGGCCTTTAAATCCTTACTCTGTTCTGCAAAAGTTTCCCTCATTGTTATAATTTGTTTTTCACTTTCTCAAACCATTTTTTCTGCCTTAGAAACAAAATTTTCAGTTAAACTATCAATTGATTTGATCATTGAGTCAGCCATAACCTTTGTATTTTGAGCTACTCAGTCAAATTCATTGATTCAATTTTTAAATATTTCAAGAGATGAATTTAAACTTTCTAGTTCTGTTCATAATTGACTAGAAACTCAGGCAAATTTTTCTGATTTTTCTACTATAATTTCGTATCCTTGACTAGATTTCTCTAAAGATTCCTTCGATAATATTAAAGAATCATTTGTAGTAATTATATTCTCTTTATAGTTTTGTTGCCATATATTTAAATTTTCAACAGATTCCTTAAAGTCATCAAATGTTTTACTTAATTTTTCATTTATAATTGTATTGAACTCTCACATAACTTTTTCAATGGCTTCTGTAAGTGCATCTATGTTGTTATCTGACATTTTTTCAGCAAATGCATCAAAAGATTGTTTTAGTGCTCTATGGTTTTCATTTCAATCTGACTTAAGGAGTTTTATTTGATTAATTAAGCTATTGTCTCAATCTCCTCAAATTCATTTATTTAACTTATCTAGCTCAGTAATTATTAGTTGATTACTTTCATTATTTTGCTTGTTTGATTGAATAATTTCATCCTTAATTTCTTTTAAAAAATCAGTTTCATTTTTATTGTTTTCTTTTTTTTCTAAAAATCATAAGACTATAGTAGCTCATAATCAACAAATTGATGTGTAGAAAGCTGTTTGTAATCAGCTAATTAATAATGGGATACTTCAATCAATATTATCTTTATCAAAAAAGTATAATCACGAAATAATTCACGAAAAAGTACCAAATATTCATATCATAGTAATAAGATCTTTTTCTTTTTTGAACTTATATGTAAATACTGAAGCAATAATAATAATAAGTATTATAGATATTGTAAACTTCTCTCCTCCTACAAAATGCATTAAATCATCCATTAGTGTTTCCATTTATTTTTGGTTATTATGTAATTTTTCTTTTATTAAAATTTTTTCAATTAATTCAGTGCTATTTGTAACAATTCTAAATTCTACTCTTCTAGACACAGAGGCATCTAACTCTCATCTTGACAAGTAAACATAATTTCAATCGCTATCTAAATTTTTTCAATTACTCATTCAATTGGATGTGAGCCAAAATTTCATTTTAGTTTTATTGGTTTTTGGTAAATCTATAAATGAGGGGTTTTTAAATAGCGTTATTAAGACGTTATTTGCTCTTTCTTGAGAAAGATTCAGACAGACTAAATACTCTTCATCTGTGCATTTTCACGCATGTCATTCTACTCTAATTTCTTTAATATTATTTTTATATTTATGAGAATTTATAATTTCTAGGTATTTTGGAATAAAATCATTAAGAATATTAGTAAAATTTTCTTTAAGTTGTGGACTATTCGGCTCAAACAAAACATCTGGATTTGTAAATTTTATTGTTAAATCATCTTCTATCTGCATTTGCCACTCCTCTTCTTTTTCCTCAAAAGCTTTTTTAATATCATTATAAAGTTCCTTTTTTGAATTAGTATATTCGACTAAAAGTTGTTTTTTATCGTTATCTTTTTTCTGTATTTCTGACATAACAAAAACAGATAACAATAGGAATACTAACATTAATCCAGTCATCATATCTGATAAAGATATCCATTGAGCTGATCACCTCTCCATACTTTTATTTTTTTAAACTCTAAAAAACCTCCATAGTTCCCTATGAAAGCCTCCTTTTTCGGATTACAAAAACATTATACTCATGTCATATTAACACAACATTAACAGAATAAGACTTTTTGACATATAAATGAAACCGTAAAACTTTGACAATTTTAAATATTTATTTAAAATTTCTGCGTCAATTGGCAAAAAAGGAGTTACAATATGGATTGGAAAACCCTTCTAACCTTAATTTGTGGCATTGTATTTATGTGCTTAGTGATATATTTTCATCAAAAAAAACAGCCTAAAAAAGCTGTAAATAATGAACAATATATTCCAAGTTATGAAGAAATGAAATTTTTACGAGAGTCATCAGAAAACTACCCTAAAATACTGAAAAATGTATTAAAAAGTTTAAACGTTGATCAAGATGCTTATATTCAAACAAGTTCATCTTACAATCATGAAAAAGTTTTATTAATAATCTCTGTGCAAATCAAAGGAAGTGGGATGGTAACAGTCCTTCACTGTTATGAAGAAGGACTAGTTGAAATCATTCACAAAAAAGAACGCACAGTTCTAGATGATTTTTGTAAACCCCTACTCCAAAATGCATTTCAGGAATTACTGGTTGCTTAAAAAACTGGCTCATTTGAGCCAGTTTTATTTTGTTAAAATATTTCTAAACAATAAATATTTTATCGATATTTTTTAATACATACCTTATCTTTTTACTTATATAGTATTTTTATTTTGACATAATAACAAAGAGTTGTATAATTTTCCCACTAATAAAAGGGGAATTTTTATGAAAACACTTGTTACACTTTTGATATTACTGGTTCTTTTTGTCTATTTTTTTATTATTCGTAAAAACAAACGCCAAAGAGTCTCAGATTTTGATCAGATGTGGTTTGTTCAGTCTGCAGGACCCGAGATTTTAACAATTATTATTGATTGTTTACGGATAAATCCGAAATCGCAAGTGGGTATTAAATCTCCGATTAAGGAGTATGTTCCTGCTCGTCAGAACGAAGAGGCTCATTGGCTTTTTGGAGTTCCGCTAACACATAAAAACAGTGTGTTACATGGCAAACTCTACAGCTCAAAAAAAATGTTATTGAGTTACAATGGGGATCAAAAAGAAATTGAACAATTTTCTCAAAAGTCCTTACGAAAAGCGTTGCATGAAATTATTGAAAATAACTCATGCAGTGAGCAAAAATTGGTTTAATAATATTTATCTGCAATCTTATATTTTCAAATTTGAATTATATAAGTGTTATAGGTAAAACTATACAAAAAACAAGTCTATAATAGACTTGTTTTTTTTCTTTATACAAAGTTGTTTGACAAATAAATTATTTCAGCTATATTCATTTTGCTAAAAAATAAAAAAAGGGGAAAATTATGTTAGCATGGCTAGGTGAAAACACAGTAATAAGTATCTCAATTTTGGTTGTTTTATTAATCTTGTTTGCATTTGTAATAGCAAATGTAAACAAAGAAAATAAAAAAGAAAGTTCTCATCAACAGGACTTAGCAAAAATCGCAGACTTTCAAGAAGTGTTAAAGATAACAGTTGAGGAGAAGGTCAGTTTAATTCAACTAGAAAAGAAATCTTTTAGACAGTTGAATTTAGCGTTGAGCCACTTAAATCCAAACATCACTTTTGAAGAAAAATGTGATGAAGAGGACTGTTATTTACTGATTAACTTGGAAGTGAACAACGTGACTATTAAGATCAATGCAAGACTGAATCATTCATTCAACTTTGCAGGAAATCACAAAAGTACAACGTCGACAGATCTTAATCCAAAAACATTAAAGCGTGTTTTTCAGGAACTTGAAATGGATATTGACTTGCAAGTTGCAGCATAAAAAAAGTAAAAACCACGCGAAGCGTGGTTTTTTTGTTACCCTAAATAGCTGTTTGATTCCCTATCTTTTCATACATATCATAAAAATATTCTACAAATTTCCTTACTTCTGCTTTTTTTGGGAAGAAATATTTCCCCTCTTTTACCGCATAATCAAATAAGAAAACATCTGCAGATTCCTTTTCTAAGTATGTATAGATCAGTTTTTTATAATGAGAAATATATAAATCAGATAATTTGTTAAAGTTTTCTTCTGAGTAGTGAATTTTTAATTTTTCTCCATCAAAGCTAACGATCCCTGATTCAAATAAAATATCTAAATGAATCAATGCTTCACAATAATATGGAATTATATCCTCTATTTTTCTATATTTCATCAATCAAACACTTCTGAAAACATGAGTCATGACAACATCTTCATTCAGTAATTCTTCTCAACCTTTATTGAAATATGCAACAAGTCCTCATGCAGTAGCTTTAAACTCCTCAATATTTTTAAAATTTCAGGTAGCATTCATGAGATTTTCTGTGTCTAAGTCTAACCAAAGAGTATGCCCATACTCATGCCCTATTGTTTCGATATCATAGATTTCAAAATATTTTTTTTCGTCATTTTGGATAAAGTTATGATGTTTCTTTATAAAATTTTCTTCAAAAATATTTTTTGTAATTTGCATAGTTGGTACTGATTTTTGGTTTTCTAATACAAAACCAGGAAATGCAAAAATCTTTTTCCCATGAGCTTCACTTACAACTTCATCATTTGGAACTACTTGTGCTGAAAATAGACCAGAAAATTCTGCCCCAAAATATAAGACCGGAGTTGAAATATACAGTTGAACTCTTTTCATGTTTTCTAGAGAATATTTATATGAATTTTCATATTTACACCTTCAAATATCATCGTAAAAATCTTCATACATTTTGAACATATCGTTTTCTACTTTTGATTCTAATACAGAAGTATCAACAATTCTTAGATCCCATTCTGGAGCGACGGCTTTCCTATAAAGATCTTCATAAAATTCCATAGGATGTCAGATTTGAAATGGTGTGTCAATTTCCATCCAAGCAATTTCTACTTCTCTCCATTTTTCAACAACTTCTTGAATATTTTTTTCTGAAAAAGCATTTTTTAAAGCAGTTAAATACTCTATATAGGCAGATTTTTTATTATAAATTTCATCTTCTAATAGTTCTAATTTTGAGATAAAGTTTTCAAAATTTTCAACAATATCTGCAACTTCATCAGAAAATGCTTCTGCATAAGTTGCTACTTGATATTCCCCTTTATTTTCCACTAGTGCAGAATAACTTCTATCAACACTTTCTCCATTTACTTGATCAGGACCTAAATTATTTTCTTGTAAAAATGCAAAAATTTTATTTGAGTCGTTATCAAAAGAAGATTCTAAGTTTTTGTTAACCGTTCCAATTATATAAGAATGCCATGCTAAATGAAAATCTGTAAAGGCTTCCCCTACATTTTGGACTCATTCTAAAATTGCCAAATAAAAGTCTGTAAATAATTTTTCATCTTTTGCAAAACCAATTATTTCTGAAAAAATATCATTATGATAATTTTTTACAAAAATATATGCTTCGTATAAAATTTCAGAAATTTCTTCTGATGATTTTTCTGTTTTCTCTAAATAGAGTTTTAGTGCATCTTCTTTCAATTGAGCAAGTCTCATATATGCAGCATAACGAGTTTCTTCTGTTTTTTCTATTTCTAAAAAATCTAAGAAAGATTCCAGAATAATTTTTGCTTCTCATTCCTTTTCTAATCAATCTTTTAATTGATTTAATTCTGCTTGTTTTGCCTTATAATAATTTAAAAATATTTGTAGATTTTTTTCAAAATTTTCTTTATTCATATCTTGTTGTTTAAAATTAATTTTTCTTTCTCTATGATATACAAAATAGAACAAATCACAAAAAAAGTATTTGACTTTTTTTATCTTCGGAATAAAATAATTCGTGACTGCAATTAGTAGTCACGAATTATTTCCTCAGAGCCATCCGCGGCTCTGCATGGGATGATCAGGTTTTTGACCTTCACATAGTGAAGGTCTTTTTTTAATGTAAAAAAACCAAAAAAAAAGAGCATATTGCTCTTTTTTCTAGTTTCCTGTATATGCACAACGAGTTGTAACATTAGGGTAATTTGTTCAAGGCAGCTTAGCTAAACTAAATAAACCATTTTCATTTGCTAATATTGAGGAATAATCTCATCCTACAACTATCCTTGTTGCATTTGTCGAATTTACTTCAAAAATAGATCATAATCATTCACTTTGAATTGGTGATACTTTAGGTCCAAATGAAGAAATTATATTTGAAGATAAAATATTTTTCCAGAGTGTTTTTACTCAAATATCAGTTCAGAAGGTATAATTGGCTAAATTATTATGAACTCAAGTAGCAGCATGTTCAATTCTAGTAAGATATAATTCATTATAATTATCTGTTCATAAGTGAGTCCAAGATAACGGAGTAACTAATTCCCAAGCATTTCATACAAAATCCCAAATAACCTCACCATTACTAAGTGTTAATTGCCTTTTATCATCGTTAGTTATATTTCACGAAGGTCATCAATTCAATAACATTCCTCAGCTAAATCAAGTTATAATATCTCAGCTATTTCAACTTTTAATAAATCAATTTCATACAACTCCCGTTGACCAATTTTTAGATTCATTTTCAATGTTTCTTGCTATAGTCAACCATTCATTGAGTGTCATCATATGATACCCATTACCATTTTCTTTACATCACTTTAATTCTTGAGATATATCTGAAATTTTTACTGCCGGTGCTTTTCATGATAATGTTTTGAATGTAGATTTTAAATCACTAGTTTCGTTACTCGCTTCATATTTTCATATACAAAACGGAGCCTGTCATAAATCACTATTTCCAGGGACATGAATAAAGTGTTCAGGGCATGATTCTGGGTTTAAAATTCATTGAGAATTAGCAGAAAGGTTAATTTGTCCACTTATTAAAAGACTTGTATAGGTATTTTGATAAGCATTACTAAATACTGGCTTAATTTTCTTATTTGCCTCTATACCAACAGCTAATTCATAACTCCCTGCTGTTTGGATTGCATTCTCCCAGTGGATTGGTTCATTATTTTCATTTAATATAAAACCAAGTCAGTCTCCTTTATAAAAAGGATATCTATTTCTATAATCAGAATCAGCAAATGCAGATGAGACATATGCTAATTGACTATTTTCAATATTTTCAAAAAAACTAACAATTTGAAATTTCGTTTTTTGAGCGTTACTAAAAAACTGATATGGTTTACTATCAAGTGGATCGAAAGCTTCATCACTGACTCAAATAAAAGATAATGTTTGATCTTTTATATCTCATTGATTTCAGACTAATGCCCCGGATAGTGTTATATCAATATTTTTATCTGGGAAAACAATTTTTCCACTTGTTATTTTTGCTATTTCAAATGATTTATTGATATTGTTAATATCTACCGCTCTTTTTGAATCTCTTGTTGATGATAAATATCAAGTAAAAGAAACAAATGAAAGAGTTGCGAGAATTGCTAAAATAGTAATTACTACTATTAATTCTACCAATGTAAATCAAGTTTTTGTTTTGTGTATATTCATAAATTTTCTTCAAAAAATGACAGGACTATATAATATATCTTTTTATTCTTTTTTTATGATAAAGCAATAATTTAAGGTTGTTTCCCTTTGACAAAAAAGACATATCACTCATTAAAAATAAAAAAAACCTAAATATCAAATTTAGGTTTAATTTTTTGCTAAGATAACATCTCTTTGGATATATTTATCCATAAGATCATCTACTTTTTCTGTTCTTAATAGTTCAGCTTGTTCTACACCCACTTCATTTTCAAAATGATTATAAACATTTTGCTCAAAAGCTGTAAAGAAATATTCTATATCATAAGTACTATATGCATAGTCACTTGGTTTGTATCCATTTATTTCATAGCTTCCAGGTTGATATCACATTAACTGTAAGTATAAATCATTAATTGTATTTTGATTCATTTCAACTCAAACAAAGCTCTCTTCAAATGTTTGCTTTAAAATATTATAATTTGTATGGTACATACCTCCTTCAGCGTTGTGAATAGTAGGTTCGTTTACCATACTTAAAATTTTAGCTAAAACTTTTCATGACTCAACAGCTGTTCAATTGGACCAAGTTACATCTGATAAATATTTAACAGAGAAATAATCTCATAAAAGTTCAATATTTTCTCTCGATAAGTTTTCAATATTTATTTTTCCAAAAAGTCCTCATAGTTCATTTGCTAGGACATGGTTTTTATATATATTTAGGTTCAAACGATACTCTTTTGCTGTTTGCTCAATTAATTTTTCGTTTAAAATTAAATTAAAATTATTTTCCTTTAGTATATCTACTTTTCATTCACAAGATTCAAACTGACTATAAGCGTCAAGTCAGCTGTAACAGTTTAATTCAGAGTCATTTTGAATATTTATAGTATAGGAATTATTTTTTGCTATAGCTTGAGAATATGTATCTTCTGAGTTAAGGTTTGCGTATACATCATTTTCATTTTGAGAAACATCTCCTACATGAGCACATGAAGTTAATAAAACTGTACTAATGGCAGGGTTAATTATATTTTTTACTTTTTGTGATACTGATTTTGTATAGGATTTAATCACGTCTAAAACACCTTGAGATTCTTTTTTTTCACAAGGTTTTTCGAAAGTTAATGGGAATAGAAATTTATCATTCATAATCCAAAACGTAATTAATAGTATTATATCCTTTATTATATTGAAAAATGAAATAAATCAAACAAAAAAAAGCCCGGCATAAGCCGGGCTTGGATTTATTTTTAGAAGTCACCACTAAATGGGTATAATCTTATTATGTCATCTCTTTTCGCATTGCTCAGAGTGATAGTAATAAGTCCTTCTGGAAGATCCGTTGCTACTGTCATTGCTGACAGATCAATTGAATTTCCATTACTAGCTACAAGTGATCCTTGTATTGCTTTAGGATTACCTAAAGAATCAAGCGCTTCAAACTTATAAGTTCCTGCTGTATCAATACGTCCATGGACAAGGTAAACCTCACCATCAACTATATCTTCATCGACACTAAGTCCCTGAGTAAGTAAGAAGTTTGCCGCTCCTAAAGTCACTTCTGTAGTCAACACGGGTTCATTTTCATTAACCCCAACTGTTTGCCCTCGATAGGTAGTCGCCGAGTAGCGACCCTCATCATACACGAAATCTCCGTAATGAAAGCCATCTGCTGCATAAATTCCCCATGCTGGATTTAAGTCCGAATAGACTTTATCGAAACAAAGCCCAGAATCTAAATCAACATTGAATGCATCACCATTACGTGTTTTTATTTGATAGTTATTTCCCGAAGAAAACCTTCCATCATTTAAACATATACGTACTGGTTTGTCACCCGTAGGAACAACAGAAAATGAAATCAAGTTTCCAGTTGTTTTTACAGTATAACTAGTTGTGTCTGTAAACAAGAATTGTCGTTCTCCATTTTTAGAAGAATAACACTTTGTACGAAACGCATGTGTTCCTAGTGGAGCTGTCCCATTTGCAGACTGCCCAAAAGTTACACCCGACTGTATAGTCAACCAAGAATTATCTTCTTTTTGCCTAAAAAAGTCGCACTCAGAAGTCTTCGACCACTGATACATCAATACGTTTTGCCCCCACGTTGTCTTATTTAAATCAAGATTTACAACGGGGTCAGCTTCAGCAAGCACATTTGCAGAACAAATAGCAAGCATTAGCGTAGTTATACAAAGTTTTTTCTGTTTATAAGACATATTTATTTTCCTTTTTTTACACTAAGAAGAATTGTTGCGTCAGAATTATAGCTTGGCTCATCAACTTCAGGGGGAACAGTTCCTTCATTATCTTCTGGAACTACATCCCTTGGTGGACGAGTTTCGCCTGCCTCAAAATCTTCTCTAGTTATGGTGTGGTCAGGTTTTTTTATTATGTTTGTATCGTCGGTATCTTCAGATATAGCTTCATATAAATCATCAGGGTTTTCCTGAATACACGAAGAATCATACGGATAAAGTTCACAAAAAACATAGGGATCCTCTATGGAATCATTATCTATATAAACGTTAATTGTGATGTCATTTTGACGATAAACATTATTTTCCACAGGTTCTTTTTTACTTGGAAAAACGAAGCCTCCACCAGATTTATTCGTAGTTACAGCTTGTGGTAATTCACAATTTTTCACTACAATTTCATTATCTGGATGCAATCCCCAGCCAAGCAATCCGCAAAAGATACCTATGGCCAGATTTTTACGTCTGGGTTCTGTTAGGTATGTTTTGATGACATGGCACCTCCTATAACTTTATTAAAAGAAAAAAGCAAAAACGGATGTTTCTGCTTTTATGAATATATATGTATTTACAAAATAGTCAATACTTCTTTTTATATAATTTTTTTCGCATACAGGACTCTTTTATACATATCAACACATGGAACCATGTCGTAGCTAGTTTCTTCAATATTTCTATAGTCAAAACTTAATATTTGAGAGTTTTTATGAATATTTAAAATTATTGGAGAATGAGTTGCAATAATGAATTGTGATCATTTTTCTGCCATATATTTGATAATTTCTACTACTTTTAGTTGATTAGCAGGAGATAATGCTGATTCGATTTCATCAAGAATATAAAATCATACACTATCTTTTTGTGCTTCAAATATTTTCAAAAATTGTTGCCCATGGGAAAACTTATGTAAATTTTCTCCTCCATATGGAGAAAATCAATTTTGTGTATTTTCAAGATAATTTACGAAGTTATAAATTCACTCTGCTCGAAAAAAATAACCATATTGAAACATAGACGGTTGCCAGGAAAAAGTCAGCCAGTTATTCACTTGATTATCGGTCTCATTTGTTTGATAGAGTGTGTTTTTCGTCCCTCACTCTTTATTAAATCAAAAAGTTGTCGCAATATTTTCTAACAAAGTTGATTTTCATGAACCATTTTCTCATACAAAATATGTGATTGCTTCATTGAGTTCTAGTTCCTCTATATTTTGAAATACGGGAATTTCTTTTATATAAGAATTATCCGAATAATCTCAATAATCTCACTGTGTATCATCTTCCGAACTCCCCAGTTGAGTATTATCAAAATAAATTGTTTTTAAAAAATTTTTCTTCATAAGTTGAAATCATAATTATATATACAAACTATATACATATAATTATTTTTGTAAATAAAAAATCATTAATTTAGTGATTTAATTATATTCTTTTCCTTCAAATACGTATTTTTTTAAATAATCATATTTTTTTTGCCTTTTGGAATTTTCAGAAATTTTTCTTTTAAATGAATCATAATGCAAAATATAGTACCTATATGCTTCTGCAAAATCTTCTCATTTGTGGAATTTTCAGTATTCAGTTATACTGGATTCTTTGTCAGGATAAGGGTATGCTGGGTTGTGAGAATCAATATAATTATATTTATAATCCAAGACGTGCCCCGCTTCGTGTGTAAATAAAACTGGTCATGCCGCATATTCAGAAATATACATATCTGCAAAGTTTTTATCTACTGCATAGTTTTTGGTAACAAATCAAACTCAAAATCTTCAAACATTTCTTTCTGGAATTATATTGATATATTTTTTTGATTTTTTATAAAGGGTTTTTAATAAATCCGGATTATTTATTTTATTTATTTCCTCTAATTTATCGTCTTTATAAGTAAATATTTTTTTATAATAATCTTCTGGCTTTAGATCTTTTCAACGTATATCCATATTATGGGATGTTAAAAAAATATACCCAAATGCTTCTTTGTGCTTTTGAGGAAGAACATCAAAATATTTAAGAAAATTTGGGTAGTTTGTAGTAACAAATAGGCTTGGTTTTTCTCCTGTTACTTTTGATGTCGAGTGTTTTTTAAGCTCAGAATCTTTAGAAATATTTCAATGAATTTTTGAGTTTTCTCAGAGAGTAATTGTTCATTCTGTGATAATATCTCAGAAAATTGTTGCTCATTTTTCTAACGTTATACTTCCCTCTTTCATGATGATATTTCCCGAAAATGACGCATTTTCTTTTAAAATTATTTCTCAAATATCAAGCTGAATGTTTCCTTCCAAATATGAATTATATGAAAGTACTATTTTAGATTCTTCACGGTGAATATCTTTTTTCATATGAATCCCTTCCTCGATGAGTATAGTTTTTGAAAAAACAAAAATATACAGTAAGCTCAGTGTTAGGAAAATATTGAAAAATGTAAAAAGTATAAAACGCATAAAAAAAAGAAAAAATATATTTGTAGTATAATATAAAATATATATGCTAAAGCAAACTTATTCAATTATAAATAGATTATGAAAAAAGGAGATTGCAAAAAAATAAACTATTTTATTATTATTATACTTGGTTTATTTATAATAATATCGACAAATTATTATAAAATATGAGATTTAATTACACAAAATAGCGATATTAAAGAGCCTGTAGAAATAAGTAAAACTCTTACCTCTGAATCTAACACAGATAAACATAAAGAAATACAAATTCCTCAAACTAAAGAATACAACTTTTATGTCGCAATAAAAAACTCTAATTTTGATGCATGAGATAAAATTTCAAAAGATTATCTTCAAATGATTAGACCTACATGTGAATGAAATCCCAACAAAGAATCCTGTACATATCAAAAAGATTTTTTTCAAGGAAATAGTATTCTAGATAATCAATGAAATTCCTGGATTTTTGCTTATAAAAATAATCAAACTCAATTATTTTATAATCATAGAAATATTTATGAATTTACAGGAAATTTTTCAGAAAAATTTTATTCATGAGCAAACTGATCTGTATTAGAAATGACCTTTAATGAATACAGTCCTTCTCCAAATTATTCAGTATCTTTTTTAGATGGAGTAAATTTGAATAAAAAATACTGATATAAATCAATTAAAGAAGTATTTTTTTATAAATGAAATATATGATTTATTGCTGATAATTCTAAAATTTATTATAAAAACAAATTATTAGAATACGATTTCTTAAATATTCAAAATAGCGCTTGCTGTGAAAATCCAAGCTTATTTCAATTAACAAAAAATTGATATATTCAATTCGCAGAAAAAGTGTCAAATTGATATAAATTGCATGAAATAAATCTAGAAAAAAGTTTAAAATTCATCCTAAATCAAGAAAAACAAGTTTTAGTTTGAGAAAAAAAACCTCTGAAAACCTGCCTTCCAAAAGAAGAAGTGAAAATTTACACATATATGTATCATTATATCAGAAATAAAAATTGGGATAAACCAAATGCTGGTTTTATTAGAAATGCAGTGATTACAGAAAATTTTGATGCACAAATGAAGAAATTTTCTGAATTAGAAAACAATAAAAAAATAAAAATTATTTTCCTTTCGGATTTAGAAAAATATCAACAAGAAAACTGTTATCCTCATAAAAATTTAGTTGTGTTAACATCTGATGATGGATGGGATGATAACTATATAAATCTTTACCCTATCGCGAAGAAATATAGTACGAAATTCCATTTATCGATTATTTCTAGTTATACAAAAGAGAATCGTTATGATAATTTTATGATAAAAGCTGAAGTCCAAGAAGTAAGTTTAGACCCAAATTTTGAAATAATTGGTCATACTTTTGCTCATATAGACTTAAGAAATTTAAACGATTTTTATCTTTCTCGTGAATTATGTAGCAGTAAAGATTCCCTTGAGTTAATGACAGAAACACAGATAAATACAATTATTTATCCAGCAGGAAAATATAATTCTCAAACAATTAATAAATCAAAAATTTGTGGATATAAATATGGATTTACCACAAAATCATGAATAAATACAGTAAAAGATCTGGAAGAAAATCCATTTGAATTGAAAAGAATTCGTGTTTCTCGTGATACAAAAGTACAGACCTTAACAAAACATTTTGAACAAAAAAAGACCGATTAATCGGTCTTTTTTTCATCGCCAAATTTTTGGATTTTCATAAATAAATTATCTCTATACAGATAAATTGGCTTTACTTTTAATTCTGAATTTCATAGTTCAAAAAATACTCCCATTCATTTTAATGTATCATCCATTGGTTGATCAAAATGAAAATTTCATAAACTATAAAACACAGGGACATTATCTATAACTTCATAGTTTTGCGTCACGTGAGGATGGTGTCATATAATTAAATCTGATCAAGCCGCTACAAGTTTTTTCGCTAAATTTCTTTGGCGAGCATTGTTTTGTTTTTGATATTCAACCCCCCAATGCACATTCACTATCACAAAATAATCTTCTTTTTTCAGATTTGAGATAATTTGATATTTTTTTTCCCAATTTGTAAAATATGTTGTATCGTTAAATCAAACGAATGCAATTTTCTTTCACTGGATTTCTTGTTTTAAAATATTACTTTCAGTTCATCTTCATTCTCAATAATATAAGATATTATTATTTTTCATATGTTTTTTTGTTGCTTGAAATCCGATGTTTCAACAATCATAACTATGATTATTTGCCAGAGAAACATGCGTTACTCACATCTCTCTAAAATATTTTAAATACTTTTCCTTCGTTTTAATAATCGTTGATTTTTGTGAATATTCGCATTCTGTAGGTTTTTCATAAACACTTGACTCAAAGTTAATATTTACAAAATCAAATCAATGTAATTTTGTATGAATTGCTTTTTTCCCAAATTTTTCTGCATTATTTTCCTGTCCAAATATGTTCAGCAATTCCTCAGGACTTGCTTTTTTTCTACGAACAATTTCATGATATCATCTGTCTGAAAAATTTGTATCTCAAAAAAATACCCCCGTTACTGATGATCTAGTTCAAGATTTATCTTTTAATGGAACTGATAAATAATCATCTAAAATAAAATATTCATCTTTTTTTTCAGTAGAATAATATTCTCAAAATAAATGACTGGTATTATCTTTATCTGTATGTTTATTTAAAATTGAATCAACGGAAGTCCTGTTATGAAGTTGGAAATATAGTTTCCCCTGATTTGTTGCAAGTTTTTTTAAAACATACAAACAACTCGCGCAGTCTACTTCTAAGTTTTTAAAATTTCCATATTTAAGAGATTGTAATGTCTTTTGGTCATGAATTTTTGCAAAGTTTTCCTCTACATGGTGAGAAAAATCAACGGAAGCAATAAATAATGTATTTCCAGAGAATTTTTGCTGTTCTAAAAATGTAGTCACCTTATTTGCATTAGAAAAATCTTCAAATTCACGTTGAATTATTGCAGAATAGACAGCTGCTTTTGGAAAAAACTTATTTATATATTCAAAATGTGTTCAAATACCATGTTCATAAATTTTATATTGATTTTTCCCTATTGTTTCAGAAAAATTAAATGTAACATCATTTTGTGTATAGTTTTCAAATCTTTTTCCTTTCACGCAAAATAATTGAAAACAGTACTTTCAATTATTTTCAAACGATTGAAAATATTGATCTCACACTCAAAAATGATTTGGTGATATAATGACAATATTATCAAATTTTCTTGTTTCTGCAATTTGCGAATATTCATTTAGAAGAGCTTTATTTGAAAGATTATGATGTGGTAGTACCACAAAAGAAACATCTGTTTTTCTCGGAAAAAGAAAAAAAACAGATGCCCCCAAAATTCAAATAATTAACAGCCCAAGTATAATTTTTTTCATCATTTTATTTTATATAAGTTTGTTCAAAAGTTTGTAAAACTCCTCCCCATTCAAAGATATCCAATTTACCAGAACGAACATATTTTTTCAATAAATTTTTATCTTGTTTTTTCTGCATATTTTCATACCAAAAAGTACTTGGTACTTCATGTTTTGATGTTATTTCATAACTATCTAATAATACACGAAATAGTGAATCTGGATTTTCATTGAATTTTAATTTTACATATTGATCAAGTTCTTCATTAAATTTAAATGAGACAAAATAGGAATGTCCTGATTTATATCTCGGAACCCAATATTCCATGAAATCTCTTTTTTCTTGAGAATTAAACCCAATATAATCTAATTTTTCTTGAAAAAATTGATTTACATCTTCTCATTCGACTATCCAACCATGTTCATTTGTAGTATAGTTAGGAACTTTAACAGCATAGTATAGGTAATCATAGCTATCTTTTTTAAAATGCACTTTATTATTATTTGCCATAAATTCCCATGTGTTTTCTTTTTGAAATTCTGGGATTAATTTTGTAAATTGTGCTTCTTTGTTTGTTTCAACTTTCAAAGACATTTTTTTATTATCTGCCCCATAAATATAAACCAGTGGTTTACACATTTCCGCCATACTTTGTAAAGAATATTTATCTTTTAAATACACTAAATATTTTCATTGAGCATATTTTTTTAAAATAAAAATTTCTTTTAAAATATTTCCTTTTGGATAAATTATACTGTCATTTTTCCCTCTTAGGTGAATATATCATTCATCCTCATGAGATAAAACTTTATATTTTGCAGTTTGATTAAAAATCATTTCTCCTAAAATTGATCATTTTACTTCCCCATCAGAAATATCTTCAGTTGTTGTAAAAATTCCAACCGGATTTTCTACAGTTGCTTTATAGTGAAATCTCACACCTGGGATTTCTTTAAATACAAGATAATATGTAACTGGGAATACTTTTTGTCTATCAATTATTTCCGATAATTGTGTTGAGACTGTGTGAATGCTCAGGTCATTCTCATTTACTCCAGTAAATAAACTCGACCAAGACCCTATTTTTTTAATTCCTTCCGTATTGTGAAGATATGCACGTCCTTCAAAATTTTGATTTTGTAAAATATATGTAACATTTCCTATTTCAAATTTTTCTGGCGCGTCACTGATATTTTCAGAAGTTATTTGTTTAAAATTACTTCATCAACACCCATTTGATCATTTCATTTCAGAAACTTTTCCATCTATAACTACTTTTGTATGATATTCTATCTGACCTGGTCCCTGAGGAACTGTTTGCCAACTAAATTCTTTTGTCGCTAAGTTAAAAGCAAATCGATACTCTGATGAAGTATCACCTTTTTGAAAATAAATAAAGCGCGCAATACTATTTTTTAACTCATAAGGAGAACCTTTTTGAAAACAATAAATATCTATACAAAAGTCCGCATTAAGAGTATGTGAATAATCAAAATCTGAAATACTTGGGATTTCTAAAAAAGATTTATCTCAAATAATATATTTACTTTTCCCATATTTTTGCTCTTCTTTCGGATAATTTTTTCATTTAAAAAATGAAATTCAATCTTTGAGATTATTTCAAACTATTGTACTCAAAATCTTTGGCAATTGTGCATCTTCGGATTTTTTAATAACTTCTTTTTCGATATTTGTATTTTTTTCAGAATTTATGTCTGTTTGAGTTTGTTCTACGATAGAAGTATTTTCTTCTGTAATTGGAGTACCTTTGTCTTCAGTTTGGGTGTTTTCTTCGATTTTACCAATTAAATCTTCTCATGTGATATCAATATTATTATCTTCTGGAAGATTTTCTGCCCCTGAATTGTTGGATACAGTATCCTCAATATTATTTTCATTATCTTTTTGTATGTTTGTTCAGAATGAGCAAGAGGCCAATAGCATACACAAAAGAATAAATACAGTATATTTCATTGTGTAGTTATAAATAAATAATAAAAGTATTATATACGGGAGATTAAAATAACAAGAACAAAATAAAAAAGATACTTTTAAAAAGTATCTTTTTTATTTTGCTTCACGCAAAGCATGAATTATTTCAATATCTTTGATATCAATATTTGTTCACGCTTGTGTAACATTAAACATCATACGTCACATATCGTTATCACCAGAGTTAATCACTCATTTATATGTTTTATTTTTATCAATGTCTAACCTTGGGAGTCCTATTTGAAATTGTACATTACTTCCTTTGAAGTTTGAACTCGTAAATCTGTAAATATAGTCTGAAAATGGTTCTAAATAAGAATCATTTGGGTGTCCCCATTCTCATGCTATTTTTTGTCATACGGTTGTTGATCCATCTTCAGAAACATCTCATAACCCCCAACGATTATCACTATACCAAAGACCATCTGATATTTTTGTAAATTGTAACCAAGAACTATCTCAAGCATACCTCAATTTTCAAATTCCGATAGCTTCTCTAATAAACACCTCCACAACTCAAATAAACCTATCTGCACCACTATTGGTTTGAATCTCGAATAATCTTCAAGTTGAAGGAGTGTGGAAATAGACTAAATTTTCATCTGAAGTTGAATAAAGTGGTCACATTCCACTTGTATTTAATCAAAAATATGTACGAATTTTTCATGAAACATAATTTTTAATCGCCATATCAACTCTATATGTTTTTCAAGAAATTGAATTTGCTCATAGGCTTTTTTTTGAAAAATTTGCTTCTGTCCCATCCCAGCTTGTTACATTATTGGTTGTAACAAGATTATCAGAATATCAGTCAATTTGTGAATTTACTATATATTCTTGATTATCATCGATTTTATAAAATCTTTTCTTTCATCATGAACTCATATTTACATCTGCGATAATTCCTGCAAATCTCGTTCATCAAAAATATGCACTTCATATCATACTCACTATTTGAGGAGTAAGACTTGTAGTTCATTGGTAAGAAATTTGATTATTTACCATAATCGTTAATTTTCCAGAATCCGCTTTAAGAGTAATAGTATTCAGTTGCCCTAATGTAGGAACTTTCGTAAGTGGATAATCAATTGCTCAATATTTAAGCGTATTTCCAGTAATTGATAAAATCCCCCCGGTTGTCGTGTTATCTCCAAATAATGTATAGTTAGCCTTACGTGGTGAAACTTGCATTGAAACTTCAAAATCACTTTCTAATTGAAAATCAGGAATAGTAATTTTATCGTCATTTCCATCTAAAAATAAAAAATAACGACTGTTTTTAGGATATTCCGGTAACCTTGGTTCTTTTGCAGCTTTAAAAATTTGATTTCAAATAAATTTTAATTGTGATTCATCATAAATAATAGACGAAATTTCATAAGAATTTAATTGCTTATAATAATCGTCTTTCATAGAATTATAGGCTTGCTGTAGCTCTGACAATAAACTTAAACGCGTAACAAATGAACTTCCTATTTCTGAAATATCAGTTTCAAGAAGCAGTTGAGTGGTTGTTTCTCATTTTGTAGGAGAATTATCAGTATTTTGATACGGAGGATATACCACAGAGTTATTTGATAAAATTTTTCATTTATTATGAAGGTTTAATAAGTCTGTTTCTGATAAGTCTGCTGAAATTAAACTCGGAATAGCAAAAAGATTATTTTTCGATTGTAAAAAATATCCATTATAATTTCAGGCTATTTTCGATACTGGTATTTTTTTTCATGAATATTCTTTTGTTTCTAGCACATAGGCTAAATTATATTCTTGACGATTTGCACTTACAGAATAATCAAACTCATGTTTTGAACTTGGATCTACTGGAGGATTTTTAGATTGTTCTAATTTTTCATATACAGTATCTCAAACAAAACCCTGTTGAATAACTGTTGCCCCAGAATATGTAATATCTATAGCATCTGTTGGCATTGGGAATTTTCATTTTCCAACTTTATAAACTTCAAAAATTCTTTCAAAGTTATTCATTGCGGAAATACGTCATGAATCACGTGTTGAAGTTAAATGTTGACTGTAGCTTACAAATCAAATCGCAGATATTATTGATAAAACCATAACACTCACCAAAAGCTCTGCTAATGTAAATCATTTTGAAATACTTTTCATAGAAAAAATTTAATAATAGTATGTAATAATTATACCCTGTTCTTTCTGAAAAGTAAAAAAAAGCTCAAAAAGAGCTTTTTTTATTTTATTAGTAAACAATTACTTTTTTATTGGTAAATGCTTTGAGTCATTCTGGTCCATTTTCTTTTCAATATCATGATTTTTTCACTCAACCAAATGGAAGCGATGCTTTTGATCCAGCAGGTTTATTGATAAATACCATACCTGTATGAATTTGTTCTGCAACTTTTAGCGTTTGCTCAGCATTGTCACCATATACACATCCACATAATCCATAATCAGAGTCATTTGCTAACTCGATTGCTTCATCCAAATCATCAACTCTAATCAGTGATGCTACTGGTCCAAATACTTCTTCTTTATAAGAAGTCATAGTTTCGTCAACTTCAATAATTGTTGGCGCGTAAAAATTTCATTGAATATCTAATTTTTTTCAACCAGTTAATAATTTCCCTCATTCTTTTAATGTTTGTTCAACTTGTTGTCCAATATCATCAACGGCACTTTCTTTGGCAAGTGGCGGTATTTGAGTTTCTGGGTCCATTGGGTCCCCAATTTTTAAGCTCGACATTTTTTCGATGAAATGATGTTTGAATTCTTCATAATTTTCATTTGTTACGATAAATCTTTTTGAAGAATTACATTTTTGACCACCATTTGCAATTCTGGCTTTTACTGCTTCTTCTGCGATGTTTTCTAAATTATCCGAGTCACAAACGATAAATGCATCGTTTCAACCCAGTTCTAATACAGATGGTTTTAACATTTTTCCAGCAAATGAACCAATCGCTTCTCATGCTTTTTCTCATCCTGTCAGATTCACTCATTTTATTTCATTTTTTTCTAATACGTATTCTGTATCTCTACTTGAAATAAATAAATTTTGATATACTCCTTCTGGAAAACCAGCTTCTAAAAATAATTCTTCAAGTTTTTTCGCACACATTGGTACATTTGAAGCATGTTTGTAGACAACTGTATTTCAAGCAATAATATTTGGAATTGCGGCTCTAAGTACTTGGTTAAATGGAAAATTCCAAGGAGCAACCCCAAAAATAATTCCAAGAGGATCGTACATAGTTTTCCCTTTTACACCTTCTGATTCAAATTCTTCTTCAGCAAGTATTCTTTCAAAATTATTTGCAAACCATCTCGTTAATGCGGCTACATTTTTTAAACCCCCAAGTGATTCTTTATAAAGCATCCCCATTTCAATAGTTTGAAGTTTAGCCATTTCTTCTGCATTTTTTTCAAATACTTCAGCGAGTTTTAAGAATAATTCTTTTTTTTCAGATTTTGGAAGTTTTTTCCACGGCTCAAAAGCTGATTCAGCTTTTTTAATTCTTGCATCAATTTGTTCATGTGTAAATAAATGAAATTCAGCATTTATTTCATGTGTAAACGGATTTATAGATTGGATTGTTTTTGTCATAATTTTTCATTATTGTTAATTACTTCTATATTATATATAAAACTTAAAAATTTCTAAAGAAAACAAAAAAACTCGTATTTTTACGAATTTTTATTGTATTTTTCCATCAATTGGATAGTCAAAATCTACATCAATTATTTTGATTCATTTTTCAGTGAGAGTATTTTCGAGAGTTTGTTTAAAATCTTCTTTTTTTTCTACTTTGTATCATTTAGCTCAAAAACTTTCTGCCAGTTTAATAAAGTCAGGATTTCAAAAATCAAGCCCAAAATCTTTATGTCATGCTCAGGCTTGTTTCCATTTTATCATCCCATAACTCGAATTATTTAAAACGACTATAGTTATATCGAGTTTTAATCGAACAGCTGTTTCCAGGTCTCATAGATTCATAACTAATCACCCATCTCCGGTAACACAAACAACATTTGAATCTGGATTTATTCTTTTCGCCTCGATGGCAGTTGCATATCCTGCTCACATCGTTGCAAGAGCGTTATCAAGAAGAACAGTATTTGATTTTTTTGCTTTAAAATTACGAGCAATCCAAACTTTATACAATCCATTATCAAGCGCAAGAATATCATTTTCAGATAAAATTTCCTGCAAGTCAGTAACTAGTTTTCTTGGCATTAAATAAGGAATATTTTCTTCCAATTTTTGATTGTTCACAATTTTTAAGTGATTTTTTTCATTAATTTTATAAATCTCTGAATAGTCCCAATTATGAGAAATATTTGTTTCAGTGAGTCTCCAAAAAATATTTCCAATATCTCAAATAATATCTAAATAAGGACTATAAACATAGTCATGAGTTGTTTCAATAAAGTTAATATTTATTACAGGAATTCCATTAATTCATAAAATGTCTGTTGGTTTTTCGACAGTATCGTATCAAACTGAAATGATTAAATCTGACTCAGCAATTGCTTCATGAATATAATCTCAAGATGTTAATGCTGCTGTCCCTAAATACTGAGGCAAGGTTTCATCAACTACTCATTTCCCCATTTGTGATGAGAAAAAAGGAATATTGTACTGTTCTATAAATTTCGTCAGATACTTAGAAACTCTTTTTCTGTTTGCTCCAGCTCAAATTAAAATAATCGGAGATTTCGCTTTTGTTATTTCATTTTTTAGTATTTCTAATCATTTTTCATCGACAATCGGTCTTCTTGTTTTTTGTGTTTCAAGATGTAATTGTACATATTTTTCATTAACTTCTTCTGCAGCAATATCTTCCGGAAGTTCCAAGTGAACTGTTCCTGGTTTTTCGCTCTCAGCAATTTTAAAAGCATTTTCTAAAATATATGGTACTCGAGATCCATTAACAATCGAGGTAGCATATTTTGTCACTGGTTTCATCATCGAAACCGCATCAATAATTTGAAAAGCTCCTTGTTTTGATTTATTTTGTGGTTTTTGTCCAGTAATGACTATAACGGGCATTCCTCAGAGTTGAGCGTATGCCACTCATGTCATCATATTTGTTGCACCTGGTCAAAGTGTTGCGAGAGCTATCCCTGTTTTTCCTGTAAATCTTCCATACGTTGCCGCCATAAAAACAGCAGTTTGTTCATTACGAGTCAAAATTAATTCAATCGATGATTTTCAGATTGAATCAAGTAAATCCAGATTTTCTTCTCATGGAACTCCATAAATAACCTCTACTCACTTTTGTTCTAATATCTTTACGATTAAATCAGATGTTTTCATGCTTTTATTTTAATAACTATTTTTCTTAGAATATCCAGCTATCTTAATCTAAACTAAATATTTTAAATTATAGAGATCTAGTGTCTAATTCTTTTGTTCTTTTAATAATTTGATCAATACGCGAAATTATCGCATTTCTGACAACATCTTCTCAAACTGATCAATTTTTACTGGCATAAAATAAAAAATCATTTCTAGGACTTCCACCATCTGGTCAAAGAGAAATTCATATATGAGATAGTTCATTATTTGCTACAATTCCAGATTTTTGTGAAATTATATCTTGTTTTGTTTGTCTGAGTCCATCTAAAAATAATTTTTTATCAGAATATGTCTGTATTATATTGTCGACTCTTTCTTTTTTCATCATACCAAAGGTTTCTTGAATTTTTCCAGAGTCATGCAATTCATCTATAATTCCAATTCTATATTTTAATGATTCTTTCCCTGCAATTACCTTTTTCCAATCATCTCAAGATTTCTCTCCTCTAGAAAAAGCTCTTGGATTTGTCTCCATAAAGTTCAATAATTGAGTCATTTTTGCATGATCCATTGATCCAGACACTTTGAGTGGAAGCATTTGTAATGTGTGAGCTAAATCTCCACGAGCTGATATATTAAATGTTTCAAAAAATCCTTCTGGAAATTCTATATCTTTTTTTATATCAAATCTGTTTACCTTTCCTGCTAATCATGAGTCTAATAATAATTCTGCTTCGAGTCGAGTAAATCCACCTTGTTTGATAAGAATTCTTCATTTTTCAATACGTTCTGCTTGAGTATAATGAAATACTTCACTTCCATATCCTCAAACCTTATGTGCATCAATGATAGCATTTTCTTCTACTTGAGAGAATTTTTTTCATAATAATTTTGATGACATACTTAATCTATCTTTATTATTTACGATTGATGCATTTTGATATACTTTTTCCGTTGAAATATCTAATTTTGTGCTTTGATTTTTAATAAGATCTATGATTTTTTCGATTTTATCATGAGAAATGTTGGCTTGAGATAATTCTATTTCTGCATTCTCTATATGAGACGAATCAATTTTTTTTCAATAATCTAATAATTCCCTTGTTATGCTCATAAGAACCGATTTTTGTTCGATTGAAAAACTTGCCTGTTCACCATATGCCAAATTATCCATTTTAAATGTATCTTCATACTTTTGGAAAATTCTTGGTATTTTAGCATTTTGCTCAAATTTATTTAAATTGCCGGCTAATTCTTCCCCTCTAAATAAAACAACTTCCATATTTGTATTTGCCAATGCGCTGGTAGATTTTCAAATTGTACCATCAAATCATTGGTCTATAAGCTCTGATTGTGTTGGAATTTCTGAAATATCTTTTCCTCTGAGATCAAAAAATTTCTTTGCTGAAACTTCTGTATAGACAGTATTGTTTACAATATTTCACTCAACTGGTGGCATAGTACTGAAAAATGCTTCATTTCCTCTCGACCCTTGAATACCTGTGTCCATCATAGATTTTGCGACTCATTCTCTTGGACTATGAGAATGATACAACCTAACTGAATCTCATGAAAGTAACTTATTTAGCACTTCTGCATCTGTTTTAGGATGAATATATGAATCTCTGATATTTTCTATATTGTTTCACACTTTGACAGTTTTTGTTTCTAGAACTCCTCACCTTTCACCAAGTTTTGTCAATTGAAGTGAATCATCTCATTTTAATCATAAAGCATCTCAGACTTTATTCATTATAAGTGACATTTTTTCAGCTGAAACATTTGAAGTGTTGAGCTTTTTCATGATTTTTGCTAGTTTTGTAGATTTTGCAGCCGCTTGTAAACCTACTAATGAAGCAATTACACCAACTGCTGAGAGAATATTTTCATAAAATGCCTTATCCATATGATATTCTTGAGGGACAATTTTATGATCTTTTAAAAAACATATCATCGCATCTTGAGAGCTAAAAGTATCTTGGATATCGAAAATTACAGATGGAACAGCTCAAGCATATGGAACGCAACAAGCTCAGACTAATGCTAAACATGCAACCATAGCTTCGTCTTCTATTTGTTTGTCTTTTTCATTTAAAAAGGTAATTTCTTTTAATCATTGCACTTGAGAACTCATAGTTTCTCCTGATCATACAATTTTATTTTTCATCAAAAAATTATCGTATCTTTCATTATCGACACTATTAAGTGTAAAAAAACTATCATTATCAATAAGGCCTTTTGGTAAGTCATCTCAAATTTTGAGATTATCAGAAACTAATCCAGAATGAATTTCTCTTAATCTCATTCATGCATGTAGTTTCCCTTTGGTTCCTTTTGTTTGTTCGTTAATAATTTGTGAAGAAATTTCTTTTCTCGACATGTTTATATAAAAAATTGCAGATGGAAAAAGTGAATCCGTTATATTTGAAAGTTTGTCTTTTAATATACTATTTATTTCCCATTGCATGTTTGTCATTTCCCCATTATTATCGTCTTTTAAATCTTGAATCTCAGATTTTAACTCTAAAAGTTCAGAGACAATAAGTGTACGAATGTTGCTGATTAATTGTGAATACTCTGATGCTGAGATTTGAGAATTTTCAGGAAGTGCCAATTGATCACTTATAAATTCCTGATAAGAACCCAAAACCTGAGTTATGTCTAAGCCAGCTTCTTGCATAGCTTTTTGCAACTCCATTAATTCTTGAGAATTTCAAAAATAATCCAAAGATTCTTGTAAATCATTAGATTCTATTTTTGATTCACTATTTTCAAAAAGTTCCTTGAATTCAAGTAAATCACTTTGCGTTGTTTTATGAATTTGTTCTCATTCAGCTTCAAAAAAACTGTCTAATTTAGTATAAATAGCTTCAAATTCTTCTTTTTTTGAATCTGAGACCAATGATAAAATTTTCTCCTTTTCTTGCGAAATTTGAGTCCATTCATTTTCAGATATATTTTCTTGATGATGACTATTTTTCTCGAGTGATTGTAAAAAATTATTTTGTTGTTCCACAATAAAATTAATATATTATAAGCTTGCTAAAATTATAACATATATAAGCATTTTTAGGCAAATGATTTCATTTGACAATTACACAAAAAAAAGACTGATTTCTCAGTCTTTTTTTATTATTCATATGCGATGTGTTGTTCGAAAGCATACGTAATATAATCTAAAGTCATAAAATATATTTTATACTTTTTGTTTTCGATTTTATCAATATGTTTATTTCTTAATTCTTCTACTTTTTGAACGTATTTAATTAAGTATCTTTCTTTTTGAATATGTTCCATTTTTTCTGTTTTTTTCAAAACCTTTTCAACAAAATTATCAATTTTTTCTACTGATTTTTCACCTAATACTTTTTTAAACATATCTTGTCTTGTTTCTGTGTTTTTTTGAAGACATTTTGGCGTATCTTGATGAATACACATTCTTTCTGTACATCCTCCGATTTTCCCTTGAAATACGCTACATTCATTACACCCATCATAATAGACAGAACATGTTTTTAAATCAACTTTTGCACTGACATTCATACTCATTCCTAAAAGAATTGATGTGAACAAAATAGCTATAATTTTTTTCATAATATATACATTTTAATACTAATAATCACTTAAACGATTTCATTAGAAAAAAGTGACAAAAAAAGAACTTTTATAAAAACCAGGCAAATAATAAATATCCTAAAAATATCAAGATAAACAAAAATATTGTGCTGAAAATACTATATACATAGCGATAAATTTCAGCTTTTCTTCAGAAATCGTCAGACCTTGTTTTTATAAAATGGAAAAGCTTTGATACAATTATTAAAAACAGAACTAAAAATCATATATTAAAATATATGTTTATTTTGCCCTTGGTCTCAATATTTTCAAAGTGCAGATTTTCCAGCTTTTCAGCATCTTTATATCTACATACTTTTTTATAATGAATATGTTTGATAACAAAAGTATTTTTAAGTGACAATGGACCATTTCCAAAAAAGTGAATTACTGACAAATGTGGCAACAGATATTCTTTTCCATTTTGTTGAACTATGTATGATTTTTCTCATGCGCATAATCCCATTGCATTCGTATAAAATGGAATAATAAATATTCCTACAACTATCAATACTTTCTTTAATAAACCTCCCTTCATTTTTTATTAATTAGTGATTAATTACATTGAAAAAATTTGTCGACATCGTTTTTGTAAATTTCAGTTCCGTTATTTGTGAAGATATATTTGTCATTCATATATTCGATATTTATTTCATTTCACTGTTTATCAATAAAACATTTATTTTTAAAATGTTCATGATGAATATTTCAACCTCACATAATTCAGAAAAAAAATACCAACATACATAGAAAACTAAAAATATAATTCTCTTGTAATAATCTTTTAAAGTCTAAATGGTTTTTATTGGAATTATTATTCCAAACATATATAAACCCTGCTAATACAACAAATGTAAATATCAGTTGCTTAGCATCTCCCATATAAAATATACAAAGTAGTAAGGTCGCAATCATCAATACAAAATCTATACATAAAATAGATTTTCACAATTTTTTGAATTTCTTCTTTTCTTTAAAATAAGAATAAATTCTATATCAATTTATTTGAAGATAAATAAAAGATAAAAAATAAGTCGTAAAGTAAAATGCGGCAATTGCGGCAAAATCAAAGAGTTGAACTATTATACTAAAATCTGCCCTATCAGGATATACTTTTAATTTTGTATGAATCAAACCTCAAATCAAACAAACTGTTAAAATTATTCTAAAATAATTTCTAGATTTTTTCTTTATATGAGTAAAATTATCGTATTCTAAAACTTGTGAAATTAAATAAAGCGCTCAAAATAAACCAAGGCTTAAAAATATAAGAAAAAACAAGATTAAAATCGAATCATTGATAACATTTGAAAAACTAAAATATCAGATATTTTTTAGTTCCAGAGCTCAGAATTGAACGACACTTCCAAGCATAATTGATAAAAAAGAAATATAACTTATATATTTCAAAACCCTATTCCCAAAATTTTCCTCCATATTTTATTTATTAGTGATTAATTATTTCATTTGAAAGTACGTACTCCTCGTTTATCTATTTTAGAGAAAGCCCATTAAATTGGTACTCGTTTTTCTCGATAAAAATATTATTTTCTGATTGTACTAGATAAAAAGTTCCATACATCAGAAGAATTGTAAGAATTCATGAAACAAGTATTTGTATCATTGTTGATTTACATTTTATATATAAAAAACAACATAATCCAGATGCAATAGACATAATAACTGTGAACGACAAAGCCATCATAAAATCTAATCCTGTATTAATGAAGATATAAGTAAATCCATTCATAAGAGAGAAAATCCCTATTAAAAAGAGACCTGTTTTTATCATTCAATAGAGAATAAATACTACATATAAAGGAAAAAGCATAAAACTCATCACATTTTTTTTATTTGGGAAACGTATGTTTTTTCTACAAAAAGTATAACAAGATTTTGTTAACGCAACTAAAATAATAATAAAAATTGCGACAATTATATATCCGTTGATTCAATAAATAATCGGCAAAATAATATTACTCAAGATAGATACAAACCCTACGGCTATACCATACGCCACAAACAAATCAAATATTTTTTTCATTTCCTCCTTTAGTTTAAATGATAATTATATCTATTTTATAAAGATTTCTCCCAATAAAACAAAGTTTTTCACAAATAAATAATTTTTCTATTGAATATGTTTGTTTTATTAGTTATAGTAGAATTAAATTTATTTTTAATTTAAAGGGATATGTTTAAATTCATAATTGAATGAGCAAAAGATAATTTAGACGAAAAACTAAAAAGTCCTTTTTGGTGAAGTATGGTAGTAACTTGGTTAACTTGGAACTGGGAGGTTTGGTATACAACAATATTTGTAAGTGAAGAATTAACTGGAAATAAAGTTATTTATATTAAAGAAATGTATAATTATTTTGATTTTTATAGCTTATTCCCTTGTGTAGGAATTCTTTTCAATTGGATTATAATGCCATTGTTTTTAAGTTGGTTTATTATTATTTTTGTAACGCCTAAAATAAGTCATTGGTTTTTAGGAAAACATGATGAAAATAAAATAAAAGAAAATGATAGAATTACAAAAAAAATAAACTCTGAAACAAAAAAGTTAATTGCAAAAGAGAAAAAAATTGAACAAGAACAAAAAATTGAAAAAATAACAGAAAAATCTGAAGAAGAAAAATGGGATGAAGAGTATTGAAAAGTTATTAAAAAATATCCTGATTTTATAGAGAAAATCAATCAATTAATTTATGAAATGTATTGAGCAACAAAATATGGATCCTGATATAATTCAAATAAATTTGATATAAAATCGGAGCAAATATTAAATTCATTAGAGTTAATAGATAAAGATAATACCATCAAACCTACATGATTAATGTGAGGTAATTTTTATAAACTTACAACCAAAGGAAAATATTTTATAAAGAAATCAACTTTAAGTAAACAATAAAAAAAGAAGACGTTAGTCTTCTTTTTTTATTGTGCATCTTTCATACTTAATTGAATTTTCCCTGATTTTTCATCAATACTCATAAGTTTCACTCTCACTT
>CAJXJP010000013.1 GCA_913055215.1 uncultured Candidatus Altimarinota bacterium
GAATTCATTCTTATAAATTTAAAAATTTTAGTAATAATATTGAGAAAATAACAAATTTATTATTTTTCTTTTTATTGACGCTTTCTGTTATTGGTTATATCATGGTTTTTTATGTTTCAAATGGGACAAGTGGAGCAAAAATTAATAACTATTCAGATGCGCCATATAACTTCAGTGAAATTGATTATTAATATTATTATAGCTTTCAAATGACTATTTTTACAAAAATCATAAACAGAGAAATTCCTTCAGAAATCATTTTCGAAAACGAAAAAGTTATTGTGATTAAGGATATTAATCCACAGGCAAAAACGCATTTACTTATCATTCCAAAAAAAGAAATTCCAACTATTAATGATATTCAAGAAGAAGATACAGAATTAATTGCAGAGTTATTTTTTGTAGCCAAAAATGTTGCAAAAAATCTATGAGTTTCTGACTGATATAAACTTCATTTTAATGTTGGAGAAAAAGGAGGACAAGAAGTAATGCATATTCATTTACATTTATTATCAAATATCTAATTTATATGAGCAACAACAAAAAAATACTTATCGCAATACTGGGTTTTTTATGATTAGTTATTGTTTTTATCGTTTTATCGTTAGATGCTGGGAAAAAAGATACGAAAAATACTTCAACTTCATGAGGATTGAAAGTTTGGATTTTGGAGGATGATGCAACAAAGTTTTATAACTATCTGACAAAATTTAAAGAATTAAATCAATGATATAAAAATTTACAATTTTCAGTTGAAAGTTTTGAATCCTATGAAGATTATTCTCTTGCTTTAAGCCACGCAATTATCAAAGGTGATGCACCAGATATTTTCATGCTAAATAATTCGCAAAAAACAACAATTTTTGATAATCAAACAATCGGATTTCTTCCAGAAATTATTAATCCAAATGATTTTCGTAGAAAATATAAATGAGCCATTGCAAATGACTTAATTTCTTCAGCTGAATATGAAGGAAAAAATATCGAATATTTAAAATGAGTACCTGTTTGATATGAAACATTATGAATTTTTCATAATAGAAGATATGTAAAAACGACAGATGTGACTACTTTTTCAACTCTGAGCAAAATTATCAATAAATATAATAGAGATAAACCAGAAATTGTACCAATTGCTTTATGAAATGGATCAACTGTTGAAAAAGCAGAAGATATCATAACTCAATTTTTAATTGCAGAAGATGGGGTGAATGGGGTTTCAAATTTATCGTCTACAAATATTAAAGAATCATTAACTCAGTATTATCTTTTTGGTGATACAACAGGGAAAAATGCTTATAATAATCAAAAAGATACATTAACGGTTATGGGGCAAAATAACTTAGATTTATTCTCAAAAGGGAAGACTTTTATGGTTGTTTGATATCCAAGAATGATTCAAAAAATTGCTGAAAAATGATATTCTAAAACATTTTTATTGGCATCAACATTTCCTCAATATTATTCAGGAAATCAAAAATTATCAATGAATTACAATTACTTTGTTGTAAATAAAGATTCTCAAAATATTCAAGCAGCACAAGATATTCTTAACTTTATGACTACAGATATTTGAGCAGAAGAATATTTAAAACAATTTCCATATTATTTCCCAGCGCTCCTTTCTCTTGAAGAAGATGCTCTTGAAAGAAAAATACATAATGATTTCAATATAGTTTTAAGTGATTTTTATAATCCTGAAGCAGAATTAATTTCATTTGATAAAGGAATTATCTCAGAATTTAATAAAAATATTATTCCAGTCTTAGATAATTCAACAAATTATTTAGATGCATTTCAAGGATTTTTAACAAATCTAAAATGTAAAACAAGAAAAATTATTAATTTAGAATGATTATCAAAAACGTGTGGAAAATAAAAATTACTGTTATATCCATATTCCATTCTGTAATAAAAAATGTTCATATTGTAGATTTGCCTCTCTCGGTATTTCGCAAAAACTACAAATTGCAAAATATGTTCATTCTCTTTGTGAAGAAATAAAAAATCCCCATGTTTTAGACAACAAGGGGATTTTTCCTGTAAAACTATCGAGTCTTTATTTTTGATGAGGGACGCCTTGAGTGCTTGAGATTTCACAAATAGAAAAAATATTATCATCATTACATGAGAAATTTATATTTGAAGAAAATATTGAAATTTCTTTCGAAACAACTCCTGATAATGTAACACCAGAAAATATTCGTGGTTGGAAAAAGTTAGGAATAAATAGGGTGAGTATGTGAATTCAGACTTTAAATTCAAAATCACTTGATGAAATAAAAAGATGAAATAAATGAGATATTTTTGAAGCATTACAAAATCTAGAAGACGAAAATTTTAACAATGTTTCTGTAGATTTTATTATTGGGTTACCCCATGTTGAAAAATGAGAAATTCAGTGTGATATTCAAACAGTTTTAGATAAATTTAATTGTATCAAACATGTATCAGTTTATTTACTAGAAGAATATTACTCACCTGATAAAATCATTGAAACTAAATATGATAATATTACATATCCTGAAAATTGGGATACAATGTGACTGAAAGAAGAGGATTATCTAGAGGAATATATTTGAGTAAAAAATACTCTTGAAAAAAATACGATGAAAAGGTATGAGATATCAAATTATGCAAAACCTTGATTTGAGTGTGAGCATAATAAAGCCTATTGGTCACATAAAAATATTTATTCTTTTGGTTTATGAGCCTATGGTTATGTTGATAAAATTCGTTATAGAAATAGTGAAAATTTCCCAGAATATTATAAACGTGAAAAAATTATAAGTGAAAAAAATTCTGAAAATGATATATTTTTAGAAAAAATGATGTTTTTTCTGAGAACATCATGAATTCCAAATATATTTTTATCAGAATTAGATCAAAATAAAATAAAAATACTCTTAGACGAAAAGTATTTAAAAATAGAAAATAATACACTCCAACTAGAAAATAAATGAGTTTTAGTTATGGATTATATTTTATCAGAAATTATATAAATAAAAAAATCCCCAATTGGGGATTTTTTATTTATCTGAAGATAAATCTTCTTTAAAATGTTTAAATAGATTATTGATGATATCATCAAGTTTTTTATAATCTTCTCTTTCATATCTGTACGATTGACCATCAATATTTACTTGCAGTTTCGCATCAAATAGACCTCTAGTATTTTTATCAGCAGTAAGTTCAATAGTTCCTTCTGCATCTTCCTTTTTATCGAATTTATTTAAATATTGGTCTAATTTGTTTTGTAAATTTTCATGTACCAGTCTTTCAATAACTTCTTTAGAGTCAACTAAATCATTTCCAATGTGTATTTTTACTTGTAATTCCATATTCAGAAATTTAGTGTTTAAAAAATTAATGTACAATTATTTTATCATACTTCATATCAAATGCAAGGATTTTGACGAAAAAAAAGAAAAATTCAGTTGTAAAAATGATGAAAAACTGTATATTTAACGAAATTAATTTACTCGTTAGATAGATAAATATATGAAATACGAAAAAGTTATAGGACTAGAAATCCATATGAGAGTCAAATCTGCAACAAAAATGTTTTGTGGATGTAAAAATGCACTTTCAATTGATGTAGAAGCGAATGAAAATGTTTGTCCAGTATGTATGGCTCTTCCTGGAATGTTACCAACACTTAATGAAGAAGTAGTAAAACTAGGACTTCTAGGTGGGATGATGATGAAATGTAAAGTAAATAAATATTCACGTTTTGATAGAAAAACATATTTCTATCCAGATAATCCAACAAGTTATCAAATTACTCAATTATATGATCCAATCGTATGAGAAGGTTCTGTAAAAACTATTGTTAATTGAGAAGAAAGAGAATTTGGTATTCACCATATGCACCTTGAAAATGATGCAGGGAAATTAACACATGCAGGAGGAAAAACTTTATGTGATTATAACAGAGCGGGGGCACCACTTATGGAAATTGTTACAGATCCTGTATTTAGAGATAAAGAGGAAGTAATGGAATTCCTAAGAGAATTACAAAAAATGATGAGAGCCGCAGGTGTTTCTGACGCAGATATGGAAAAAGGTCAAATGAGATGTGATGTAAATCTTTCTATAAGACCAGTTGGTCAAGAAGAGTTTGGTATTAGAACTGAGCATAAAAATGTAAATAGTTTTAATGCTATTTGAAGACTAATTGATCATGAATATAAAAGACAATTAAAAATAGTAGAAGCTGGTGGAGAAGTAGATCAAGAAACAAGAGGTTGGGATGATGATAAATGAGTATCTACTGTTCAAAGATCAAAAGAAGATGCGATGGATTATAGATATTTTCCTGAACCAGATCTATTACCGTTAAATTTATCAGATGAATTTGTAGCTTCTGTAGAAACACAAATTGTTGAACTTCCAATTGAAAGAAGACTTCGTTACCTGAATGAATACAAATTATCAGAAGATGATGCAAGAATTCTAACAGCAGATAAAGAACTTTCAGATTACTTTGAAGAATTAGTAAAATTAACAAATGATCCTAAAAAATCATGTAGTTATATTACAACAATTCTTTTAGCAATTATTAAAGAATCAGATGATATTCATTCAGTAGCTGAATTAAAATTTGAAGTGAAAGAATTGGCAACAGTGATTCTTCTTGTAAATAAAGATGAATTATCATCGACAAATTCTAAATTAGTAATCGAAGAATTAGTTGAAAATGGGGGAGATGCAGATGCAATTGTGGATGCAAAAAACCTAAGACAAAAAAATGATATGTGAGCATTAGAGGCTGTAGTTGATGAAGTTATTGCAAATAATGAAAAACAAGTTGCAGATTATAAATCAGGAAATCAAAATATTTTTGGCTTCTTTGTAGGGCAATGTATGAAAGCATCGAAAGGGCAATGAAATCCAAAAATTTTCAATGAACTTCTAAGAAATAAACTCGATTCTTAATAAAAAATAAAAAAAGTGAAAAGTCATTTCACTTTTTTTATTTTTTGCCTTATTTTTTGCAAGCTCTATAAAAGTATGGTATGATACTCTTAGTCTTAATACATATAAATATTAGCGTATGTTCCTTACGAAAATACAAACATTTCTCAATAATCATAAAAAAGTTGTACTGTATACGACAATTTTTTGTGTGATATCATTTTTACTATCTGATGTAGCTCTTGCTGCTTGAGAGACAGTAGCTGCTACAGAAACAGTAACTGCTACAGAAACAGTAAAGGATGGGATTAATTCATTACTAGAGGGATTAAATATAGCACTTTCTGTTATTAGTGTTATGTTAGCATTACTAACCTATCTGTCTACATTATTTTTAGATCCAAGTTGGCTGAATGGTTCAGTTTTTGGACTTTCTCTTAAATTTAAAGAAATTTGGATACTTGTTTCAAATATAGTATATTTTGCTTTTGCATTCATTCTTATTTGGATTGCATTAGTAAATATTGTTTGAAAAGCAGGGGATAAATTTCAATTAAAACAAGCTCTCCCAAGGTTTATTGCATGAATACTTATTGTACCATTTTCATGGTTTATAGTTCAATTTATATTATCAATTTCAGCTATCCTTACAGTTTCAGCCCTGACTCTGCCTATAAATACTTTCCCGGATTATAATGAAGTGATGAAGACAGTTACGATTCCTTCAAAATGTACAATTGACCTAAGCCATGATCTCGATTCAAAAACAGCTCAAAATTGGTTTAATTGTAATGATAACAAAAATAAAAAATGAGAAGAAGGCACTAGTAGAGTCAGTCTAAATGAAAGTTTTGAAAAATGAGATGTTAACTCGTCTATTTTTGCAACGATTTCACTGTATACATATGGAGTTATACAAATTGATAAATTAGATGAGTTCTCATCATCTGATATTAAAGCAGGGGTAAAATCAAGTATAGGTTTTGTCGTTAAATTGGTAATAGATTTATTATTTATTCTTGTTTATGCGATTCTCATGTTTGCACTAGCTTTGGTGTTAATAACTAGATGATTTTATATTTGGATGTATGTGATGTTGTCTCCAATATTCTGATTGATGTATTTCTTTGAAAAATGAAATTGAGGAGATTGATTTTTATGAAAATTTAGTATTAAAGAGTTTATTGCATTAGCAATGGTACCTGTGTATACGTTATTAGCACTCTCATTTGGGATGTTGATTATATATGTTGTATGAAAATGACTAGATACATCATCTGATGGTAATAAATGAAATTTAGAGGGATTTTCTTATGAAAACGATACATTTTCTATTTGAAACTTTTCATTAACGGTTAAATGAGCAGTTGGATGATCAAGTGATAAAGAAAATACTAAGGAGTCAGTGTATAGATTTATGAAAGAATGAGGAGATTGAGCACTTTGAGCAATTGGAGTACTTATTATGCAATTATTTGGGTTAGCAGTTTTATGGATTTCAGTTATGGCGTGAATGAAGTCATCAAAAATTACAGCAGAAGTTATTGCTCCACTAGACGCATTCGGTAAACAAATCTGAGGACTGATTGCAAAAGCTCCACATTATGCGCCTATTTTCCCAGGAGGGCAAAGTATGCAAAGTATTAACAAGGCATGAAGTTCAGTTCAAGGGCATTTTGACACTAATGCAAGTTGAAAAGCCGCTAAGCTTTTAGATAAAACACCTTTTTGATGAAATGCCAAAACTCAAGATGATTTGAATAAGATTATATCAAATGCTAGATTGAAATCTGATACATCGCCGGATAGATTAGTTAATGATGTTAGAGAAGTCTTAGCAAAAGCTTGATGAGATGTTAATAGGTTATATACTGAACCAAAATTTAGAGAAGCGCTATTTGAACTATGAAATGCTACAATTTGAGCAAAAGATATGAAAGGCTTGAAATTAGAATCAGCTAATTCTTTAGATAGTTTAGAAAAACTAACATGACTATTGTCTGCAATTGATGGTGAAAATAAATTTAATAATTTGTATGCAGGAACAACAAATCTTGCAAAAGGAGACACTGATCAAGTAAAAGAACTAGTTAAAGAGCTTGGTAAGAAAGATGCTGCTGTTGCAGTTTCTCAAGAGAATAAGGAAACTTCATCTATTAAAAGATGATCAAAAGTTGCAGCTTGAGAAAATAAATATGTCATTGATTTTAATCTAAATGGTTGAAATACAATTTCAGGTACAACTTGAGATTCTTGAAAAATCGAATGATTTAGACCAGATGATTACAAAGATTTAGCTACATATATGTATCAAAGTAATGTAAATTCAATTGATAAAATGAATAATATGTTTGATTCATTAGATATTTCTGACGATAGCAAAATTAGAGATGTTATAAAATGACAAATTGCAAAATATGTTACAGATGAAGGAAAAATTGACGTACATCAAGATAAATGAAGTATAGATAATTTAAATAAATTCTTTGAAGATAAAGAAAAGAAAAAATAAAAAAAAGAAACCTTACGGTTTCTTTTTTTTATTTCTAATAAATTAGAAATTCATTATATAGTTTTCGATTTCTATGATTTCAACTTGTTCGTATTGGAACTTTTTTAAAGATAAATCATCTTTATTTTTAATTAATAATATTCTTTTTCAATTTCATTGAATTTTATTTAGTTTATTGATTTCTATCTTCAGTTCATTTTTTTCAGTTGCTTCTGAAAAATGTATTACCAGTTCGGGGGTGTTTTCTGAAATTGGTATGTAGAAATCAAATTCAAATACTCAATTTTTTCAAGAATATATATTTGAGAAATTTTTATATAATTTTAATAAAACAAGGTTTTTTTGTAGAATACTTTTAGGTGTTGTATATCAATTAAAACTATTTCTTATTCAGTTATCACAAAAATAATATTGATTTTTTGATTGATTTTCAGATCATTTTTTTAAATCAAACTGAGGTACTTTGATTAATAATTTTTCTTCAAGAGAGTAATCTATGTAATCAATGCATGTTTTTAAAGAAATATTTTCTGTGTCATTAATATTTTGATGCAATTCTCTTAATGATAGTGAAAATCAAGATAATGATAAAAATGTAATAATATATTTATACAAAAATATATTTTTAACTCATTTATTAATACAGATTTTATCATTTATAAATTGATGAATATATCATTGTAGACAGTGTTCTTTTATAGAATTACTTTTAATAAATGAAATATCAGAGATGTTTCAAAAAGCAATGAGAGATTTATATTCAGGCTGTGTTTGAGAGACTCATTGATAATTATTAGTGAGAGTGTTTTTTATGTGAGTCCAGTTGTTTCCAATAAGGATTATTTTGTATCCACTGTGAAAATAATTATAAATAAATGTTTCAATTTCTTCGATATTTTGACAATTTTCCAAAATAATAACTTTTGGCTTGTTATTGAGTTTAATATATTTATTAAGAAGTCTTTGTAAATCATCTAAATTTTTAATTTTATTTTGATGGTCAAAATCATTATTGTAGTAAAAAAATCATTCAGAAAGACCGGTTTTTTCTAAGAGTTCTTTTAATAAAGATCTATGATTATGAAACATAAATCATTCTATAACTTGAATTTTTTTAGAATTCAAATTCTGCAAAATATTTTTTATAGTAGTCGTTTCGGTGTTGTAGTTCATCTCTCTCCAGAGTGAAAAGTGCATTAATCTTAATATATCTTTCATATTGTTATGCTTAAAGTATATAAAATTGTATAATTATACTATTTTGAAAAAAATAAAATGCAAAGATAAAAATTATTTTTTCTTATATTTTCGGTTTATTTTTCGCTTTTTTTGGTTATAATTCAGCAAAACTCATTATCT
Source organism: uncultured Candidatus Altimarinota bacterium (assembly GCA_913055215.1). Classification (GTDB taxonomy): domain Bacteria; phylum Patescibacteriota; class Gracilibacteria; order BD1-5; family UBA6164; genus CAJXJP01. The sequence continues at coordinate 8,789 of CAJXJP010000013.1, forward strand.
TTTAATTTCATATTTATGGAACAACAAATCGTATCACTTATTCAAGGTCTGATTTTTAATAAATATCAACTTGAAAATGCATTAGTGAAATTATCTGTGCCACCAAAAAAGAACTTAGGTGACTTTGCTATGAACTGTGCCTTACTAGCAAGAGATTTAAGAATGAATCCAAATATTATAGCAGAAGAATTAGTTGAATTATTAGTTCAAGAAGATCTAATATTATCTGCTGAAGTTTCTGGACCATATATCAATATAAAGATTTCAAAAGATATTTTCACTGAAAGTTTTAAATGAATTTATTCTGATTTAGAATTATTCTTACAGCCTAATATTTGAGAAGGTACAAAAATCATTATTGATTATATCGGTGCAAATGTAGGGAAACCATTACATATCGGTCATATGTGTACTCCAAATCAAGGACAAGTTATGATCAACTTATATAAAAATCTTTGATATGATGTAATATCTGATAGTCATATTTGAGATTGGGGAATTATTTTTTGAAAACTTCTTACTGCTTATAAGCATTGGGGAAATAAAGATAAACTTCATGAAAATGCAGTCGATTATCTACTTGAACTTTATGTTAAAATTACAGCTGAAGCAGTGGATAATCCTAATCTTGAACAAGAAGCTAGAGATGAATTTAAACTTCTTTCAGAATGAAATGAAGATTCTAAAAAGCTTTGGGCGGAATTTACTGAATATTCAATTCAGGCAATGAATGTACAATTAGCAAGACTAAATATCAAACCTCAGTATAATGTTGGTGAAAGTTTTTATGAAGGACTTTGATTAGCAAAAATGGAAGATTATCCAGATTTACAATTTGATATGCATTCTATTGTAAATGAGCTTGTTGAAAAGTGAATTGCAATAAAAAATGACGATAACTCTGTTTGAGTAACATTTGATGATGATTTAAAAATGCCTTCGTGTATTTTACAAAAAAGAGATGGAACTCATGGATATTTAGCAAGTGACTTAGCTTGTATTAAATATAGAATGGTTAATTGGTCACCAGATAAAATTATTTATTTTGTTGATGTTCGTCAACAACTTCATTTCAGACAAGCTTTTGAAATAGCAAAAAATGCATGATGGTTAGATAAAGATGATCATAAATCTACTCAATTATTTCATGCATATAATGGATTTGTATCATGAAAAGAATGAGCATTTTCAACAAGAAAAGGGAACATCATTAAGCTAGGAGATTTGCTTGATGAAGCTGAAAATAGAGCAAAAGCAATTATTCTTGAAAAAAGAGATGATATCCAATGAGATGAATTAAATGAATTATCTAAAATGATTGGTATTTGAGCAATTAAATACGGATATTTAAAAAAATCACGTGATACAGATGTTATTTTCGATTGGGATGAATTTATGACTTTTGAGGGAAATTCAGGACCTTATATTCAATATGCATATGTTCGTGCAAGAAGAATATTAGAAAACTTTGGGTCAGAAATATCAACTGAAGTTACATGAAAATTTGAACATTCAGAAGAAACAGATTTAGTGAGAACTTTATGAGATTATAAAGATGTGCTGATTAAATCAGCTGAAATGAACATGCCACATCATATTTGTAAATATGCTTTTGAGTTAACAAAAACATTCAACTCTATGTATAATAATGTTCATATTCTAAACGAAGAAGATGAATCTAAAAAAATGATACGTTTACAATTGGTAGAATCATTTTCAAAAACAATCAAAGAATTGTTTGCAATTCTAGGTATTGATATGCCAGAAAAAATGTAAAATAAAAAGGAAAAGATATTTTCCTTTTTATTTTCAAAAGATTAATAAATTAATAATTTGTAATGGTAGATTATAACAAATTCGCAAAAACTTTTGCTCAATCAAGAAGAAATATGAAGTGGCAAGAAATGAAATATTTTCTAAATATTTTAAATTTCAACAATGAAAAAAGAATATTAGATATCTGATGTGGGAGTTGAAGATTTCTCTGAGAATTAAAAAATATTTATTCAAATACAATAACTGAAAAGAATTATGTTTGAGCAGATTTATCATCGGGTCTTTTAGAAGAAGCTCATAAAGACTATCCAGGATATAATTTCCATGAATTAAATATGCTTGATATTGATAAACTTGAATCAAAATTTACAGATATATTTTTTTATGCATCTTTTCATCATTTGCAAAATTATGATGATAGAAAAACTGTATTACAAAAATCTTTTGATTTGTTAGAAAAAGGGGGAAAGATTTATATGACAAATTGGGCACTAAATTCAGAGCTGAATAAGAAAAGATATTCAAAAGCGTTAATTACGAATTCTGAAAATAAATTCTGAAGCGTTGATTTTAATATTCAATTATGATGACATGATAGATATTATCATTGCTTTTCAATGTTAGAGCTTGAAACTTTAGCAATGGAATCTGGTTTTAAAATTATTGAAAATAAATTATTTGAAAACGATAGAAATTTTATCACTATTTTAGAAAAATAAAAAAATCTCACATTTGCGAGATTTTTTTATTTTTCTAAATTATGGTTGAGCAGCAAAATCAGAAATGGCATATGGAACACCAAAATTATTTTTGTTACTTTCGTTATTTTCTTCATTTCATTCAACTAATAGACCTTTCCCCCCTGAACCAATCAGAGTAGTCATACAAGTTGCTTTATCATCATAACATGATTCTTCATCATAATCACCAACAATTTTTGTGATATATTTATCAGAATTTTCTTTTTTTACAGTAAATGCTAAATTATATGCTTGTCCTGTAAAATTTGAACTCCAAGCTCCTGATCCTTTTGCTTTTTTGAATGTAGAATAAACATATCTACCTACTCCGTAGTCAATAAGCTTTTTTCCAGTAGAGTTAACTTTTATATCTCATACTTCCGGATCATATAAATCTTTCGATAAATATTTTTTTCAAAGCGTATCTCTTGAGATTGTTCCTTTTGCACCGATTTGTTTTTTCGATGCTGATGTATCTTGCCATGTACCAGTACCATATACAGCACCACCACCATTTGCAGTTGTAATATTATTTACTTCTTCACCATCATATGAAACAATAAGTTTATTTGAAGGCGTTGCAACAGTTCCTGAATTATACCCCCACATATTTGTAGATGCGTCATAGACATCAACTGCAGGATAAAAGTTTTTGTCAGCTTTGAATTGTAGAAGTGCACTTTCTATAGTAGCAACATCTCAAATTTTTCTACCAACATTTGCTTTATCAACAGCTCCACCAAAGTTTTGGTATGCAACTACTGAAATAATTGATAAAATAGTGATTACTACGAGTAATTCAACAAGAGTAAACGCTTTATTTTTTATTAATTTCATAAAAAATGATATTATATGTAAAATTTGCACTACTATGATATAATTTTTTCGTTTTCTGTAAAGAAAATGTTTACAAAAATCAATATTAAGTAAAATAAAACTAATTAAAACTATAAATATAGAATATGTACGATTATTCAGACATCGATAAAATTGTAGAAGAAATAATTCAAGAAGTATGTGGATACATGAAAAACTTGAATAAAGACTATATTAGAGAAGAAATTCTTTCTGCATATCTTTACGCTCGTGATGCCCATGAATGAGACTTCAGACACTCATGAGAGCCTTATATTGTTCACCCAGTTGAGGCGACAAAGATTCTTATCAGCTTAAAGCCAGATATTTTAACGATTCAAACGTGTTTTTTACATGATGTTATCGAAGATACACCGAAAACTGAAGAAGATATTCGTGAAAATTTTTGAGATGAAGTTGCTTTTTTATGTGTTTGATTAGAAAAACTTTCAAAAGTTCGTTATAAATGAGAAGAAAGGGAAGTTGGGAGTATGAGAAAAATGTTTATTGCGATGGCAGAAGATTTAAGAGTTGTTTTTGTAAAGCTGTCAGATCGTCTTCACAATATGCAAACATTGATGTATCACCCAAAGAAAGAAAAAAGAGAAAAAATTGCACTCGAAACACTGAATATTTATGCTCCAATTGCAGATAGACTCGGTTTGTATCATATTAAAAATGCATTAGATGAAGAATGTTTCAAAGTTCTAGATCTAGAAAATTATGAAAACATAAAAGCACAATTATTAGAAATTAGAGATTCAAAAGTAGCATTTGTTGATAATGTAAAAAAAGAAATTGATCACTTATTAGAGGGAACAGGTATTCATTATGAAATTGATTATCGTGTTAAATCGATTTATTCAATTTATAGAAAAATGCAAAAAAAATGATTGGAAGATATTACTAATTTATATGATCTGTTTTGAATTCGTATAATTGTTGATACTCTACCAGATTGTTATAAGGCGCTTGGGTTAATCCATAATAAATGGACGCCTCTTCCATATCGTTTTAAAGACTATATAGCCCTTCCAAAACCAAATGGTTATAAAAGTATTCATACAACGGTCGTAGGATTATTGAAACAATATAGAAAACAACCTACTGAAATACAAATCAAAACTTTTAAAATGAAAGAATATTCAGATATCTGAGTAGCTGCGCATTTTGAATATAAAGAAAAATGAAGTGAAATTTCAGCAGATGTTAATTGGGTAAGAGAATTAAAAGAATTAACTCAATCATTGAGTGATAATGATTTAATTGGATCATTAAAAATTGATGTATTTAAAAATAGAATTTATATTTTTACACCAAAATGAGATTTTATTAATCTTCCACATGGTTCAACTCCCGTAGATTTTGCATATTATGTTCATACGGATTTATGAAATCATATAAGTATGGCCAAAGTTAATGGTAAAATTTACCCTCTGGATAAATGACTTCATAATGGGGATGTTGTTGAAATTATCATTGATAAAAATAAAAAGCCAAATCCATTTTGGATTTCATTCTTAAAAACTTTGAAGGCAAAAAATGCAGTGAAGTCATATATGAAACTCGAGGATAAAGTGCTTCATAGAGACAGAGGGAAAGATATTATGAATAAATATTTAGAAAAACTTGGTTTAGGTGTATTTGATAAAGATATTACACTTCTTAAAGTTATTGATGGAAAAGAAAATTCTACAGAAGAACGTTTACAATTATTAGAACAAGTTTGAAATTTTAGTATTACGCCAAATGTTTTATTAAAAAGAATTCTGAAATCAAATAAAATGGCGGTTTTACAAAATCTACAAGATGTTGAAGAATCAAAGGAAGAAGAAGAACAAGAAGAAAAAGAAAATCAATCGATAAATGATCATCTTGAATCAACAGAAATTGTTATTGGTTGAGAAGAGGATATGAAATATAGGGTTTGTAATTGTTGCGGCCAAGTAATGCCAGCAGAAATCGTAGCTCATATAAATCATAAAGGAAAAATTACAATACATAAAAGAGATTGTGTAATATTAGAAGGGGTAAATAAAGAAAGATTATTGCCAGCATACCTTAAGTGAGATGAACATGACAAATTAACTTTTGCGCTAGAGTTTGTTTTCAAAAATAAAATTTGAATATTACGTATTTTAACCAAAATATTATTTGGGATGAATATTGATGTTGATGAAATACATTCTAGAAAAATAAATTCAAAAGAAATTCGTCTTGATGTTAAGCTTATTATTCCAAATCATGACTACCTTCTTATGGATAGATTGATTGATAGGATTAAATTAGGATTTGAGGATGATCTTATTTCTACAAATATTAAAGAAATCGAATCGTAAAAAAAGAGTGATATTATCACTCTTTTTTTTATTTAGATTTTTTTGTATTAAAAAAACCAAGAAATGAAATTTCTTGGTTTTTGGAAAATTATTTTCTGATGTTTAATTTTGCAATAACTTCAGCATATTTTTCAGCATCTTTTCTTTTTAGGTAAGAAAGAAGTTTTCTTCTTTTAGCTACCATCATCATGATACCTCTTCTTGAGTGGTTATCTTTTTTATGAATTTGTAAATGGTTTTTTAGATTTTCAATTTCTGCTGTTAAAATAGCGATTTGAACTTCTGTTGAACCAGTGTTACCTTTAACTCCACCAAATTCTTCAACTAGGTTTTGTTTTACATCTTTGCTAACTGCCATAGTATGTATTTTTTAAAATATAAAGTTTTTTTAGTAATAACCGGAAAAATACACCAGTAAATTACGGGACATAGTATATAAAAAAAATTGAATCTGACAAATAAAAAATTGAAAAAAGAAAATCTCTCTTATAATGCTTTTTAGATAAAGATATTTCCTAAAAGTTATTCATGGAATTTTGACAATATAATCCACAATCTAGAGTTTTTTCTTTCGATTCATATTTCTTTGATTTACAAAGATTTGAAGCACATTTTCATTATTCATTCCAAGATTTGAAAACATGAGAAAAACAAGAATTTGAAGAAGTTTTAAATTTTGATGATGCAAATTTTGATATTCGTTGAGATTTTAAAGTTGAGGTATTAGAAAATATCTTATTTCATATACATATGGCTTTATGAATTAGTTATTATAAAGCATACCCAACAGAAAAGTTGCTTGTATGTTCTGCAAAAATTGATGATTTTCAAAAGGAATTTTGGAAAAAGTTTTATATAAATGGTTTATGAGAATTTTTATTTACGAATAATATTTCTCCTAAAAATTTATTTCAATTTGAAAATAATTCAGAAAATGAATTATCTAAAGTAGATTTTACTATTTCAAATAAAGCATTAGTTCCTATTGGATGAGGAAAAGATTCAATTGTTTCTTTGGAATTACTAGCGGAATCATGAATTGAATATGACACATTTGTGTTTTGAAAAATGGATATTATCAAAGAAAAATGTGCTGAAACTATTGGAAAACCAAATTTATTGGTAACGAGACAAATTTCGCATAAATTATTTGAATTGAATAAGGCGGGGTATTTTAACGGTCATGTTCCAATTACTGGAATAATTGCTTTTTCTATGGAATTAGTTGCATATTTATTTGATTATAAATATTTAGTTTTATCAAATGAGAAGTCAGCAAATTTTTGAAATACTTTGTGGGAATGAGTAGAAATTAACCATCAATGGAGTAAAAGTTTAGAATTTGAACAAGATTTTTGAGAATACGTAGAAAAATATATTTCATCAGAAACAAAATATTTTTCACTTCTTCGTGGTATGTACGAGCTGAAAATAGCAGAATTATTTGTGAATTATTGAAAAAAATATTTTAATAATTTTTCAAGCTGTAATAAAAACTTTGCGATAACAAAAGATAAAAATCACGATGGATTATGGTGTAATTCTTGTCCAAAATGTGCTTTTGTATTCTCAATGTTACGTCCATTTTTAAACGAATCAGAAGTTCAGAAAATATTTGGTAAAGATTTATTTTTTGATCAAAACTTAGAAAAACTATTTAGAGAATTATTATGAATTTCCTGAATTAAGCCTTTTGAATGTGTTTGAACAAATGAAGAGGTTATTTATTCTATGTATTTAGTAATACAAAACGATATGTATTGAGAAGATCTTCCTAATATTTTAAAAATATTTAAAGAAGAAGTTCTATCGAAAATGAATGAAGAAGAATTAGAAAAAATTAAAAATAAACTTTTCAAAATAACAACAGAGGATATAATCCCAGCAGAATTAAAAAAATCTATTAAAATCTTTGATTAATAAACCCATGAAAATGAGAAAAAATATCCTACAAGAATTCATTTCCTATGTAAATAAAAGTAACAGAATTTATGTAATTGCATGATTTTTTGTGCTGTTCTTTTTTACGATTGCTTGGAGTATGTTCAAATATACTGTTTTAGATTACAAATTTTATCGTGGATTAGCAGATAAACAACAAATCTGACAAGTAACTGTTCCAGTAACAAGATGAACAATTTATTCATGAAATGAAAAAGAAACAATACTTGGAACTTCACTAAATTTATATGATATTTCAATTGATCCTCAGTCAAAATGAGATATTAATAAGCTTCAAACTTTTTTAACAGATATCGTTTATAATCAATATTGTCATCAATCAACGTATAAAGAATGTTATGCTGGAATTACAAAATTCTTAAGAGTATTGGAAATAGAAGATTTTGTAAAATCTGAAGAATATATTAAATGATTAGTTTCAGAATATTTAGGAAAAAAATTAGCGCAAAAAAAAGTTACATCAGTTTTTATTGATAAAGAATTAGACGAAAAACAAATTTCACAAATTTCTCAATTATGAGTTATTGGTCTCTATCCGACATGAAATTTCTTATATGTTAATCCAGAAGAATTAACAAATAATGAATTAGTCGCAGAAAAATTATCACCAATTATGGGGATAGAAAAGGAAAGATTAGAAAAAATTATTAGAAAAAGAGTTCTTCGTTATATGCCGATTTTAAAAAAATTGACGATTTCAACTTCAGAATATGTTAGAAATTACATAGAAGATGAAAAAAAAGCAATTAAAGCAGGTCTTATAAAATCAGAAGAATGAATTAAAAACTTCATTATCCTAGAAGCAAAACCGCATAGATATTATCCAGAAAAAGAAGTTGGATCACAAGTGATTGGTTTTGTAGATAAAGAAGGAACAGGACATTACTGAATAGAATGATATTTTCATGATATTCTTAAATGAAATAATGGGAAAATTGTCTCGAGAAAAGATGTAAAATGAAGAATTATTAATTCAATTGACCTAAAAAAAGAAGATTTTATAGGAGAATGAGTAGAAATTTATTCAACAATTGATAGAAATATTCAAAGTAAAGTAGAAGAAATATTAGAAAGATGAGTAAAAAAATGGAGAGCAAATAAAGGGACAGTCGTGGTTATGGAACCAAAAACGGGAAGGGTAGTTGCAATGGCAAATTATCCAACATACGACCTAAATAATTATTCTGATATTTATGAGCTTGAAAAAGTTCGTTATTCAAAATATCCAAATCCATCAATTGATTTATTAGGATATCCAGTATTTGTAGAAGATTTTGAAAAAGGACAAAAATTTTATTACGATAGAGAAGAAATATATTTAAGAAGAGCCACAAGAGCAGAGTTGTGAAATATAGCATTAGTGAAATACAAGTATAAAAATGATTTCTGACCAGGAATATATAAAAATGATGCAATATCTTCTGTATATGAACCAGGTTCAATTATGAAAGCAATTTCGGTTGCAATTTGATTAGATTCTGGAGAAATTAATAAAAATTCAATGTATTTGGATGAATGAGAGGTTACAATCGCAGGATTTACCATTAAAAATGTTTCTGATAAATGTTTAGGATATCACAGTTTTGGACATTCTTTGAATTACTCATGTAATGTATGAATGATTCGTATATTCCAAAGAGTTGAAAGAGTACTGGTTAATCAATATTTTCAAGCATTTGGTTTTTGAAAAGAAACATGAATTAGTTTATCTTGAGAAGTGGGATGAAGCTTAGAACCATGGGAGTCTATCTGAAGAACAAAATTATTTACAAATTCATATGGATTAGGGGTGAGTGTTACTCCATTACAAATGGCTGCGGCTTATAGTACTCTCGCAAATGGGGGGCTTTATATTAAACCAAGAATATTAGATAAAATTGAATTTGCTGATAATAAAAAAATTATTTATAAATCAGAAATTGAAAGAAGAGTTATTCAAGAGAGCACATCAAAGATGATTACGAAAATGTTAGTAGATTGAGTAAATAATTGAGTAGCAAAAAATGGTGCAGTAGAGTGATACTCAGTAGCTGGGAAAACAGGGACAGCACAAATACCTTATAAGGGGGTATATTGTAAATGAAACTGTGTTGGGCAAACAAATGGTTCTTTTGCGTGATTTGGACCCGCTGAGGATCCAAAATTTGTGGCGATTGTTAAGCTAGAAAGACCGAGAGGAGGGCAATGATATGGGTGATCTACATCAGCATTTGTATTTGCTGAAATTGCAGAATATTTATTCAAAGCATATGAAATCCCAAGAAAAGAAATAGAAAAAAAATAACAAAAGTTCATACTTTTGTTATTTTTTTGTAAAATTTCTTGCCAAAACGAATAAAATTTAGTATAGTAAAAGTACATGTAAAGAAAAAGGGGACATGTTATGACCATTAGAATTATCGAAACTGATGAAAAAGTACGCGGTACTCTGGATGTATTTGAACTGGATTATCAAAATAAAGATAAATCAGAAAAATATTACATCAAAAATGCTGCCGGCGTTATTGTGAAAACAATAACGGCAAAACTTTCAAGAATCGTAAAAGGTAGAGCTTTGCTCGGAATTAATATTAGTGAATCTGAAAAATTCACTGTAAAAGATGTACGTAAACAAGATGAAAAACTTTGTGTTCATACGGCGTCTGGAGATTTTTTCCTTGAGCCAGCTTAGTTTGTGTCATATATTAAAAACCTCTAACATAGTTAGAGGTTTTTTGTTCCATCAAATATGAATTGAAATAAAAAGCATATACAATTATAATTGTATATGCTTTTTTCATAGTATTTTGGTGCGGAGAGAGGGACTTGAACCCTCACGGACATAATTATCCACACGCCCCTCAAGCGTGCGTGTCTACCATTCCACCACCCCCGCAAATAAAAAAACCTAAATCATGATTTACATCAGGTTTTAGGTTTCTTGTTTCTTTCAATGGTGCCGAGTGCGAGATTTGAACTTGCGACACAGGGATTTTCAATCCCCTGCTCTACCCCTGAGCTAACCCGGCTTGTATGTCTGCACCTCCTGAGTGCTTGCTTATTATATAAAAATAATAATTATTGCAAATCTTTTTTCGACTTTTTTTTATTTTTTCCCTTTTTTTCTTTTTGATTATTTTAAAAACATAGATAAAATACGGACGAATCCTTATTTCTTTAAGAGAAAATTATGAAAGTACAAGTATGTAAATGAAAGACATGTACAGAAAGATTTAGTGAATATATTGCAACAAGATTAGAAAACGATAAAAAATTATATAATTGTGATAATGTTGTTATAGAAGAATCAAAATGTATGGGGCATTGTAAATGCTGACCAAACATTAAAGTTGATGGAAAATTAGAATCTTATGCAAATCCAGCAAAAGCTTCAGAACTTGTTCGTACGAAGCAAAAACATGCGCAACACCAAAAATGACATAAAAGACAAAGATAATATTATTTATAAAAAAATCAGACAAATGGAATTATTTAATACAAAAACAAGAAAAGTTGAGGAATTTAAGCCGTTAAAACAACAAGAAGTAAAAGTTTATTATTGTGGGCCAACGGTTTATAATTTTGCACATATTGGAAATTTAAGAACGTATGTTTTTTGTGACTTGGTAGTGAAATCACTAAAATTTCTTGGTTATAACGTTAAAACGGTAATGAATATTACTGATGTTGATGATAAAACAATTCGTGATTCTCAAGCAGCAGGGGAAACATTAAAAGAATATACTGAAAAATATACAAAACACTTTTTAGAAGATATTGAAAAAATTTGAATCACACAAGCTGATGAAGTAGTTCCAGTTACAGGACTTATTCCAGAAATGGTAAGAATGATTCAAACAATGTTAAATAGAAAAAATGCATATTTAGCTGAAGATGGAAGTATTTATTTTGATGTTAAATCATTTAAAAAATATGGAAGACTGGCTCATCTAGATATGAAAGGGATGAAAGAATCAGTAAGAGTAGATAACGATGAATATGAAAAAGACAATGCAGCAGATTTTGTTTTATGGAAATCATGGAAAGAATCTGATGGAGAAAATTTTTGGAATGAAACTTTTACAGTAAATGGGGAAGAGGTAGTTCTAAAAGGACGTCCAGGTTGGCATATTGAATGTAGTGCGTGTAATATGAAACATTTTGGAGCACAAATCGATATTCATATGTGAGGTTGTGATTTAGTTTTCCCACATCATCAAAACGAAGTAGCGCAAACTGAAGCATGTACAAGAAAAGAATTTGCAAAATATTGGTTACATTCTGGTCATCTGACTGTAGATGGTAAAAAAATGGCAAAATCAGCAAATAATTTTTATACAATTGCAGATTTAGAAAAAAAATATTCAAACATTGAACAAGAATTATTATTTAGAGCAATTCGTTTAAGTTTCATGAATGGAAAATATTCAGATAGTGTAGATTTCTCTTTTGATAAAATTGAAGCAAATATAAATACTTTAAATAAAGTTGATGAATCGGTGAAAAATTTATCAAGAAGTATAAATAATGGAGCAAAATCTGTATCTGGAATTTCTAGAGATTTTAGAAATGAAATGCAAGTAGTTGTATCAGAATATATGGCTAGATTAGAAGATGATTTTAATATGCCTGAAGCAATTGCAGAATTCCATGGGTTTGTAAAATTTGTAAATACATGAATTGCAGATAAAACATTCTCTGTAGAAGAAGAAATGGCATTAATGGATATGTATGAAACATTTAATACGGTTTTAGGTATCGTAAATTTTGATATTATTGAAGCTGATGAAGAAATTCCTGCTGATATTTTAGAATTACTAGAACAAAGAAATGCGGCAAAAGCTGAAAAAGATTTTGATACAGCTGATACTCTTAGAGATGCACTTTCTGCACAAGGATATAAAATCGTAGATTCAAGAGATGGAAGTTATGTTGAAAAGGTCTAACCATTCTGAAAAATTAATTGACTTTCCCAATTCCACAGTAAAATACTGTGGAATTTTTTATATATATCTAAAAAATAAAAATATGAAAAAAATAGTTTATTTAATAGCTTTCTATTTCTTAACACTTTCAAATACATTTGCATGTATTGGGAGTAACGGTGAACATAAAGGTATTGACTCTGTACAAAATACTGAAGGATGTGGAATTTCTGCTACTGAGAACGTAATAGTAAATCCACAAATTTTACTATATATAATTATTGCACTAGTTCTGTGAGAATTTATTCTTACAAAAGTTCTTGGTTACTTGAATTATAAAAATAAATCTCCTGAATTACCAGAAGAATTAAAAGAAATATATGATGAAGAAAAATATGCAAAATCTATAAATTATGAAAATACAAAATACAAATTTGGATTAATATCATCAGTATTTTCTATTATTATCACTCTTGCAATGTTGATGTTTGGAGGTTTTGGTTGGTTAGATTCATTTGTAAGAGACTTCACTCAAAATCCTGTATTACTTGCTTTAGCTTTTTTCGGAATAATTAGTTTCGTTCAAACTATTATTGGATTGCCATTTAGTTATTATTCAACATTTGTTATAGAAGAAAAGTTTGGATTTAATAAAATGACAAAAAAATTATTCTTTTTAGATACAATAAAAGGACTTATTTTATCATCACTTCTAGGTGGGGGAATTTTAGCACTTGTTGTATGGATCTACTCAATAGCAGGAGATAATTTTTGGTTATATGCTTGGGGACTTATGACATTCATTTCAGTATTTTTCATGATGTTCTATTCGAGTTTAATTGTTCCAATTTTCAATAAACAAACTCCATTGGAAGATGGGGAATTGAGAGATGCTATTCAAAAATTTTCAAATAAAGTTGGTTTTAAGCTTGATAATATTTTTGTTATCGATGGTTCTAAAAGATCAAGTAAAGCAAATGCTTACTTTTCAGGATTTGGTCCTAAAAAAAGAATTGTATTATATGATACACTTATTAAAGATTTAGAAACTGAGGAACTTGTGGCGGTTCTAGCTCATGAGATTGGTCACTATAAAAGAAAACATACATTACAAATGTTGGCATTTTCTACACTTCAAACTTGATTTATGTTTTATGTATTTGGTTTAGCGTTAAGTTTTCCAGAAGTTTCATTAGCTCTTTGAGCGACAGAAGGAAGTTTCCATATTGGTTCAATCGCTTTTGGTATATTATTTGCACCAATTTCGATTATTATGGGATTGTTTGCTAGTATTCTTTCAAGAAAAAATGAATACGAAGCTGATGAATTTGCAGCATTAAATTATGATGCTGAAAAGTTAATTTCTGCTTTGAAAAAACTTTCAAGAAATAATCTTTCAAATCTGACACCTCATCCAGCATTTGAATTTTTCTATTATTCTCACCCAAATCCATTAAAAAGATTTGCAGCATTAAGAAATGTAAAAAAATAAAAACTCTTTTAAAAGAGTTTTTATTTTTTTCTGATTTTTGCATAAAATACAAAAAACTGCTATAATTTGAGTAGTTTTTTTATATATAAAAATTTATTGATGATTCATAAAATCAAATCAGCATTATTGTGAGAGGAAAAACCACAAATGGATAATATTTTAGAAAACCCAAATAATAAATTTGGGATTTTTGCGAATCATTTTATTACAGCACTTATCCTCGTTTTCATTTGAGTTTTAACATTTGAAAGTTTATGAAATAACCATGAAATTTATAAAACACAATTATTTTTAATCGATGGATTTATTTCTACAATTTTTGCGATAGAATATTTATATCGTTTATATAAATCTCGTTCAAAAGTCTCATTTATTTTTCATCCGATGAGGATTATAGATTTGCTTTCGTTTTTACCATTCTTTTTATGACTTTTCGCTGTTTGAGAATTCTGAAAAGTATTAAGAGTATTTAGAATATTCAGAGTCGTAAGATTGTTGAAAAAAATTCCATTAACACGTGGTTTTATTAAAGCAATCTGAGAATATAAAGATGAATATGCTGCAGTTTGTTTATTGTTTTCAATTATTTTATTTATCGGTTCAGTGAGTGTATATTTCGTTGAAAGAAATATCATAAATACAGAATTTACATCAATTCCAATGGCAATTTGGTGGGGGTTAGTTACTATGACAACCGTCTGATTTTGAGATATGTATCCAATGACAGATATTTGAAAATTTCTCGGAAGTTTCTTAGTGTTTCTCTGACCGCTTACTATATGACTTTTTTCTGCAGTAACGGTAATGGTGTTTCAAGAAGCTGCTCGTAATCAAAATATTGTGAATAAACATATTAAATGAATTGTTTGCAGAAGATGCCGTAGTATGAACCCAAAAGATGCTAATTATTGTATGAAATGTGGAGAAGAAATAAAATAATATAAAAACCATGCTTAGGCATGGTTTTTTTCTGCAATAAATTAATTAAAGCGAGATATTCTTAACATTTTTATATGTTTGAGTACTTCTCTTATGTTTAATTCATGCTCTGTAAGTTCGGTTTCAGTTATTTTAATACCAGAGAAGTCTGCATATAACATACTAGTTTGATAATTGAAACAAATGCTTAATTGAACTTCTAGTTTTGTTGGAACATTTTCGAAACAAATATTGTTTCTAGGATTTACTACTTTGATTTCTACAGATTCGTGCGAACCGACATAATGTATATCAGAAATACTTCTTGTTTCGTCTTTTAGCCAAAAATCATTGATTGTTGTTCCAATTAAATAATTGTCAATTTCAAGTGTTTGATCATATTCTGCAAATGATACTTTTAAAATTTCTATTGCAGCAAGTTTTAAATATGCTTGAATCATGAAATTATTCCACCTTTTTTAAAAAAGTAAAATATTTATAGTGTTTATTTTTACTATGTCAATTTTTTGTATTTATTGTTTTGTTAATTTTTATGAAATTATTATTTTTCACTAATGTTTGGGAATTGCTTTTTGTTTTATCTTGATATGAAAAATAAAATAACAAATTGTAAAGGAGAAATCTTTGAAACATAAAAAAATATATGTTAAAATTAAATTATAACTTATTCTTAAATATTCAGATATGACACTAGCTAATGCTCAAGGAAATTGTATTTTTTCAGGAAAAAATATTTCTGAAAACAAATTAGAATCAAAAACAAATAATGAATTTTCAGAATTAAATATATCAGATGAGGTACTTCAGGAAATCCAAGACTTTAGAAATAAATTTTTTAACATTTCTGCTTAAAAATCTCTTTACAAACACAAAAATTACCGTAAAATTGCTCACAATTATATTTTTATATTGTGAGTTTTTTTATGAAAGAAAATTTTTATGTAACAACGCCGATTTATTACGGAAACGGTTTGCCACATGTAGGACATTTTTATAGTTCTACTATAGCAAATACTATTTTTAGGTATCAAAAAATAGCAGGAAAAAATGCAAGATTTACAACAGGTATTGATGAAAATAGTCAAAAAGCAGTTATTAAAGCAGAAGAAGCAGGAGTGCCAATTATGGATTACCTTGATTCGATGGCTGCTGAACATAAAAAAGTTTGGGATCATTTTGATTTTAAATATACAGATTTCATAAGAACAACATCAGACAGACATCACAAAGTAGTTCAAGATGTTTTACAAAAATGTTTTGATAAAGGGGATATTTATGAAGGTGAATATGAATGAATGTACTGTGTTGGTTGTGAATCGTTTAAAAAAGATGAAGACTTAGTTTTTAGAAACAAAACTTCATGAGATACATTTCCAGTATCAGATAAAGTAAAACCTTCAGAAAATATTGAAAAAGTTTGTCCGGATCATTTAACAGCTCCAGATAAAATTAAAGAAAAAAATTATTTCTTCAAACTTACAAAATACCAAACTTGGATGGAAGAATTTTATCAACAAAACCCTGATTTTGTTGAACCAGGATTCCGTTTCAATGAAGTAATTGCATTTACGAAAAGAGGATTAGAAGATTTTTCTATTTCTAGAGAAACAAATACATTTGGGATTTCACTTCCTTTTGATTCTGATCAAGTAACATACGTATGGTTTGATGCCTTATTTAATTATTATACAAGTTGTGTAGCGAGTAGAGGAGGTGATAAAAATAATGAAGATTTTGTAGATGAAAGAGAATTTTGGGAAAAACCAGAATGAGAAAATGGAAAAATCCTTCATGTTGTTTGAAAAGATATTATTCGTTTCCATGCAATTTTCTGGCCAGCGATGCTAGCAAGTTACTTTGATTTATGAGAAGAAATTGAAGGAGTGCTTCATTATAGAAAAGAAGATAATAAATATTTACCAGATAATATTTTAGCCGGAGGATTCTTTACCGTTGATGGTCAAAAAATGAGTAAAACAATTGGAAATGTTATTGAACCAATGGAATATTCAGATAAATACTCTAAAGATTTATTAACTCTATATATGTTATCAGCTTTCCCAATCGGGAACGATGGAGATTACAACAGAGTGGATGCTATACAAAATTTTAATGCTAAAATGGCAAATAATTTTGGGAATCTTCTTAATAGAGCGGTAGTGTTAACTATGAAACTCGGTTTAGAAAATGGATTACAATCTGAAATAAACAAAGAAATTTTTAAAATTCAAGAATTATATTTATGAGAATATAATAATTCTATGAAAAATTATGATCTAAAACATGGTCTTGATTGTACGTTTAAATTTTTAGATGCAGTAAACTTATATGTAACTCAAACTGAACCTTGGACGTTGATGAAAGATGAGTCAAAATCAGAAGAAGTTCAAGAAATTATGTACACAATTTGTGAATCTTTAAGACAAGTAGGTATGAATTTATTCCCATATTTTCCTGAAAAAATGGCAGAAATGTTTGCAGGACTTGGCTTAGAAAATTATTCAGAATTACTCGAAGAAGGAAGACTAGAAGAATTAAGAAATAAAAAAGAAACTTTCAAAATTACTCAAAAATGTCCAATTTTATTCCAAAAATTTGAAATAGAAGAATAATATTTTTATAAAAAATCTTTTATGTGAAACCAAAATGAAGAAAAAAGTAAATTTTTAAAACTGGTATATTTAGCTATATTTTTGTTCTTTATAATGTTTTTATTTTTCCCACTTTCTCTAAGTTTATTCTTTTTTGCATGAAGTATAAAGAATTATTTTGTTTCAGAATTTCAGAAAATTTGATTTAAAAACAGAAGAACAAATAAAAACTACAACAGTATTCAAGAAATTTATGATGATTACTCTGCAGAAGAATTACAAAAAATGGCTGAAGAACATCTGGTTCCACAATCAGGAAAAAATGAAAAAATATATATGAAAAATGAATCAGTTTATACTGATACTGTTGAAGATAAAAAAATTGAAAATATAAAAAATAAAAATACATCTTTTTATGAGCAAAATACAAATACTCTTAAAGATAAGCTGTTAAAAGAAGCAAGAACTGAAAAAAAACATACAAATATTACAAAAAATCATAGTTGGAAAAAAGATAATAATTTTTCAAAAAAATCAGATAAAAATTATTTTGGGAATTCGGCTAAAAAATCATCAACATTTGGTTCTTGAAAAAGTATTTGGGATAATTATGAAAGTGTAACTAAAAATTTTACTAATAAAAAATCATGAAAATAACTGTAAAAAACGCATCAGGTGAAGTCATAAAAACACTTGATGGCCAAGTAAATAAAACATTATTAAAGCAACTAGAAGCTGAATGAATCGAAATTCCATCAGCTTGTTTCACATGAATATGTGGAGCATGTATGTGTGAAATCGAAGAAGGCGAGGAATTGATAGAAAAAGAGGCGGTAACAGCCTCGGGTTTTCCTCTCGCAGATGAGGAAGTTATGACTTGTATCGCAAAAATAAAACCCGATGCAGATGGTGAAATTGTATTGAAAAGTATGTACTAATTACCTTATTAATAAATCTCTATCATGTCTCAAAAAATAAGAAAATGTGTAATTCCAGCAGCTGGGTTTGGAACTAGATTTTTACCAGCAACGAAAGCATTACCAAAAGAAATGTTTCCAATTATTGATAAACCAGTTATGCAAATCTTAGTTGAAGAAGCAATTTCAGCTGGTTGTACAGAAATTATTATTGTTACCGGAAGAAGTAAGAGAGCAATTGAAGATCACTTTGATTCAAACTTTGAACTCGAAGAAAGATTGGATAAAGCAGGAAAATTTGATTATCTAAAAACGGTAAAAGGTTTAAACAATATGGCGAATATTGTATATGTGCGTCAACCGTATCCTAAAGGAGATGGAGAAGCTATTTTGAGAACAAAAAACTTAGTTGGAGATGAACCATTTCTTGTATTGTTTTGAGATGATATAATCGATAACGAAAAATCAGCTGGGCAACAATTAGTAGAAACATTTGAAAGAAAAAATGCTCCTGTAATTGCAACGGTTGAAGTTCCTGAATCAGAAGTTTCTAATTATTGAATTTTAGAATCTACAGAGGCAGGGAAGAAAAATTTTATTGTTGAAAAATTTTTAGAAAAACCAAAACAATGAGAAACAAATTCTAAAAGTGCAGCTATTTGAAAATACGTTTTAACACCAGATATTTTCAATTATTTAGAAGAAGCAACGCCAGGTTGTTGAGATGGAGAAATTCGTCTAGCAGATGCGTTAGAGTTGATGAGACAAAAAAGAGATATTTATGGAGAATCAATTGATGGGGATAGATATGATACATGATCTAAAATTGGTTTTCTGAAAGCTACCGTAGCGTATGCTTTAAAAAATGATGAATTAAAAGACGAATTTAGAGAATTTTTACAAGAATTAAAAATTAAATAATAAAAATATTTATAAACTGAAAAATATTTTTTTACACAGAAATAATGACAAAAATTACAACAATTGGTGGATGAAACTGACAATCAAATTTATTAGATGCATTTTATTCACATTTATGAGAAGATGTCGAAATTACTTCGATTGTTTCTATGAGTGACGATGGTCGTACTACTTGAGAACTTATGTGAGCATTTAAAAATGAACTTGGTCTTCATTTACCACCTCCAGGTGATCTAAGAAGATGTTTATTTTCTCTTTCTTCTTCAAAATATAGAGACTATTTCAAACTGGTTTTTGAATATGTTTTCTTGAATGAAGAGCCAATTAAAAATTTTACAATTTTTGAATTGTTTACGCAAGTAAATAAGGAATTACTCTTTTTTGGAAGATGATGAGAGTTAAAAGAAGAATTAAAAAAATTTGTTGAGCTGGAAACAGGAGATTTATATAATATGTTAAAAAATGAATATACTGATATATTAGATTTTCATTTACCACTGACAAGTAGTTTAAAAGGGCATAAATTTGGAAACATTTTAATGGCTAGTTTGTATTATAATTTTGATAAAGATTATGATGCAATGATAGATTTTATGCATAAACTGTTAGAAGTTCGTGGGAAAGTTGTTCCAGTTACAACTAAAAAAGCAAGAATTAAAGCAATTTTATGAAATGGAGAAATTGTTGAATCTCAAGATAGAATATCAAATGTAGCAGAATATTCTGCGGGAATTGCCGATCTTCAATTATCCGATTGTTCAACTGAAGCTTCTCATCATAGTTATGTTCATAACGCTATCATGAATGCTGATTATATTTTGGTTTGACCTGGTGACTTATTTACTTCAATTATTTCAAATTTTATAATTTGAGGAGTAAAAGAATCAATTCAAGAATCAAATGCCAAAATTATTTACATTTGAAACTCTACAAATAAATGAGGAGAAACAATGTGATTAACTCAATTGGATTTTATTAATAAAATCGAAAGATTTTTATGAAAACGTCTTGATTATTTTGTTTTAAATAACAAAAAACCGATACTAACTTCAGAAGAAAAAATTCGTTTTAAAAATGATATTTCAGTAAAAGGATGAGATTTCTTATTTGTTTCAGAATGAGAAAAAGCAGAATTAAAAAGAAGAAAAGTAGAAGTTATTGAATCAGACCTTTTGGATAATCATAGTTTGTATAAACACAACCAAGAAAAAATATCAAAAGTTATTTCACAAATTATTAAAAATTAATTATAAAAAAATGTACATTTTTTTACATAATGCGCGTTGTAGTAAATCAAACGAGGCATTAAAACTTATGGAAAAAGCAGGAAAAAAATATATTTTAAGAGAATATCTTAAAAGCCCATTAGATATAGATGAATTGCAAGATTTACAAGAAAAATTATGAAAATCAGCCATTCAATTTACAAGAACGAATGAAAAAGAATTTAAAGAACAAGGACTTACAAAAGATTCTTCTGATATTCAAATTTTAAAAAAAATGGCAGCATTTCCAAAACTTATGGAAAGACCAATTGTTTACAGCGACTCTAAGGCCTTTATAGGAAGACCAGCAGAAGAAATTTTAAAAATATTTAGAAAATAGTCATTATTTTCAAAAAAACTTATAACAAATAAAACCAATTCAATGAATAAATATGCATGAGTAGTAACTTATACAAGTGAAGTAGAATTAAAAAATCTAAAAGGAAAATTTTTAGTTATCGAATCAATGTTTGCAGATACTTTTACTGCATATGTTTTTGGTAAAACTGAAATTTCAGATGGAGATGAATTAATTAAACAATTTGAAGCATTAGGAGAATTAGACAGTTATGATGTTTCTTTTTCAAAAGAGGATCAAATGGTTTTATTAAACGATAGTTTTGATAAAACAGGATTATATGAATCAGCATTTTTTGAAGGACCAGAAGTTTCATACGAAGCTATTCTTGATAGATTTCAAGAAACATATGAAGTTATTTCAGTTCGTGAAGTTGAAGAATCTGAATTATTTGGAAATAGAGTTGTTAAAGTAGACTTTGTTTATTAAGAAATTATAAAAAATATGAAACTTTTCATACATTTAGGAACAAATTTAGAATATTTTGATTTAT
>CAJXJP010000014.1 GCA_913055215.1 uncultured Candidatus Altimarinota bacterium
CTTTCATTAGTATTGCTTGTATTAATATCTTTTAGCTCAAGTATTTTAGTATATATATAATTAATATCATAGTCTAACAAGATTTCATCAACGCATTTAATGTTACTTAGAGAAGTTAATTCTAAATTTTCTCAATATAGCTTATTATTTCATCTATAATTAAGAGAAATAATATCATTATTTCCATTTACATTTGTATTTCCATTTACATTTTTAATAAGAATATGTGATCAAAATGTATTTGTGATATCTATATTAAGAGTGATTTCATCTGAATATTCATGTGCAATAGAATGAGTATATATTATATCTCATAGAACTAATACATTATCTAAGGCTGCTTTCTTAGAATCTTTAATTAATAATTTATTTTTGATTCTATAATTTAAGAGACTAATATTAACAGAGAAGACTTGTAATGTTCAACATAAAATAATGTTATCAGAAAAGCTATAAAAATTAGTATTTGTAATATTGATATTTCAATTAATTTTTACATATTTACTTGGATTTTTTTCATTAAAATCGTAAATAAAATTTGATAGTAAGTTATTTATTTCCTTTGAAATTAAAATATTAATTTTATGTTCATTTATAAATCATTTATCATTACAAAGTTTGCGAAGATATTGCCTTAGTTCATTTAATACTATACTATCATTTTTAGAATAGTGAGTGAATAAAAACTTGTTTATATTAATTTTTTCTTCTGAAGAAAAACTCATACTTAAATATACTAAAAAAATAAATCTTAGTTAATACTAAGATTTATTTTTTATTTATCAAATTAATCAACGTAAACTTCTCTTGGTTTCGAACCATTCGCAGGTCCTACAACTCAGAGTTCTTCAAGGATATCTAATACTTTTGCAGCACGTGCATATCCGAGACCTAGTTTTCTTTGAATTAATGATGTAGATCATTTTTTAGATTCTTTTACTACTTCTATTGCTTTTTCAATAATCGCAGGGTCTTCTTCTTGGCTTCATTTATAGTTTTCAAGAATAGAGCCTTCTAGTTTAGATTTACCATTTGAAATAGATGCATCTTGTAAATTACTTAACATATCTGGATCTACAGTAAGTTTTAGTTTATTTACAACCGCTTCAACTTCCTCAGTTTCTACTAATACTCATTGAACTCTTTCTGGTTCAAGTGCACCAGTTGGGTAAGATAACATATCCCCTCTTCCGAGTAAATCTTCAGCACCTTGTTTATCAATAACTGTACGTGAATCGATCCCAGAAGCTACAGTAAAGGCAATTCTTGAAGGTATGTTTGCTTTAATAAGACCGGTAATAACATCAACAGATGGTCTTTGTGTTGCAACAATTAAGTGAATACCAACAGCTCTGGCCATTTGTGCGATTCTTGCAATTGATGATTCAACTTCTTTTTTATTCCCACTCATCATAAGATCCGCAAGTTCATCAATAACGAAAACTATGTATGGTAGTTTTTCAGCTTCATCAACTTTGGCATTATATTCTTTTAAGTTTCTTGCATTTACAGAAGTTGCTAAATCATAACGACGTAACATTTCTGCAACACACCATTTAAGAGCATTTAGAGCTTTATCTGGATTTGTAATTACTGGAGTCAATAAGTGCGGGATTCCATTATAAACTGATAACTCAACTCTTTTTGGATCCACCATAATCATTTTTAACTCACTTGGAGAAAATTTATATAACAACGATACTAAGAAACCGTTCATTCATACAGATTTCCCAGAACCTGTTTGTCATGCAATAAGTAAATGTGGCATTTTTGCTAAATCCCCTACTTTTACATTTCAAGAAACATCTTTTCATAGAGCAATTGGAATTTCATATTTCCCACTATTGAAATCACTTGAAGATAATACTTCACGAAGTCATACAGCTTGTCTTTTATCGTTTGGAACTTCTATCCCTACAACTCCTAATCCTGGAATTGGAGCTTGGATTCTGATTGATTTAGCATGAAGAGCGAGAGTTAAATCATTCTTTAGGTTCACAATTTTTTGTAACTTCACTCATTCCATTGGTTTGAGTCTGTATTGAATTACTGTTGGACCAACTTTATAACCAACCATTTGAACTTGGATTTTAAATTGAAGAAGTTTTTCTTGAATTTCTTTTTCTTTTATTTTAATTTCATTTTCATCGTATTGGATATTCCCATTTCTTGACTGTAGTAAGTCTAACTTAGGAAATTCCCATTTACTAAATTCTGCTTTTCCGATAGCTCCAGATGTAGATTCTTTTTTTGCTGGTTCATTTTTTGAGAACATTCCAGATAGCTTTGAAGGGGCTTTCTTTTCTATTGCGATTTTCTTAGGCGCATCAGATAAGTTTAATTGTTGTTTTTGTTTTGATTTTGCTTTTTCTGCTAAAAGCTCTTCTTTTTCTCTTTTAAGTTTTTCCATTTCCTCTTCCATTTGTTTTTGTTTTGAAAATGTTTTTTCTTCTTTTTTAACTTGTGCTGCTGTTTTTGTAGATTTGATAGCTTTTTCTTTTTTGATGGTTTCTTTTAACTCACTTACTTTTGGAGCAACAGATGCAACTTTTTTTCAGAAATTAATAGGAGAAAAACGAAATAGTATCATTAATGAAAAAACGAATAACATAGAAAATATAAGCAATATTGCTCAAGCTCAAACCATATCAACCAAAACGTGGTATAGATTAAAAGCTGCTACATATCTAGTATCGAAAAATCAAATAACCGTTGTTAATGAAAATAGATAAAATAACAATCCTATAAATCTATAAAAATTGAATTCTAAATCTTTTTCTTTCGCTAAAAATACTCCCAGCATTATTAAAACTGGAGGTAAGATGAAATCATAATAACTTCAAAATAGGTATCCGAATACATTTTTAAATACATCATCTAAACTTGTTCCATCGGCAACAATCAAAGTTAATATTCATATAAATATAAAAAATATCGCAAATATATATTTTTTATAAGTGATTGGTTGTTTTTTTACTGTTTTTTTTCTAGGTCTCGCCACTGTTTTTCTTTTAAATAAAGGTAAAAATCTTATTTATTATACAAAAAAAAATTAATATTCAATCAAAAAAAGAAGAATTTTTTCAAATTCTTCTTTTTTCTTATTTGTAATGTAAAGTTATTATGTGATTTTATGCGAAGTAGTTAGATAATTGATTGTTTAATGCTAATAATTTAATAGCATTAGCGTTAGAAGTAGCTGTAGCTAATTCTTGCTGATCAATTTCTTCCTTTAGTGAGAGTTTTTCACTCATTGTTTGTTGTCTAATTGCATCAATCTTAGTCATAATTTCTTGATTTTCATGCACACCAAACAGTTCCTCAATTGTTAATTTTGTTTGGCCTTGAATATCAGAGATTTTTACATTATTTTGTTGTAATTCATTTTGTGAATTTTCATCCACATGATTACTCATTTCTATACCTGCCATATTTGTATTTGTATTAGTTTTTAAAGTCAGTCTATAATTTAATATTATTTGACTATTTCAAAGTTAAAAAAACTTGGTTATTAGTTCTTAGAGCGTTTGATATAAAGTACGCAGCTTCCCCTCTGGTAATCTTTTCTTTAGGTCTAAAGTAAGATTGCCCAAATTGGTCTTTCCATGTATTTGAACCATAGAATACTGATGCAACTTTTCTATCTGTTCTATTATCTAGATCAAGAAAGTTTCTGTTAGCAATAGTTTCTTCTTTAAATACTAGGAATTCATACGTAAGAGCTAACATTTGTTCTCTTGTAATTGTATCAAATCTCCCAACTTTTCACTTAAATTTTTCTACTTGTGACTTGTTATAAATAATTTCCGTACGAAGATTTTGTGTTGTTGCTTCTGATTCTAATCCTTCAAGTGCATTTCCAATCCATGTTAATGCATCTTTCGTTTTCAATTCTCTATCTTCTAGAAAATATCATTTATTAATACCATCAGCTACACCTTGTTCTAACATAGCTAGTACGTCATGTACGTATGCATATTTATTCGTTAAACCTTTTGGATTAACTACTCTAATATTTTTAGTAACAAGAGTTTGATTTTTGTAATTATTTACGATTTGAATTTTTGGATTACGTCCAGCAACTTTAAAATCATAAACGATTAGACCTCAAACTGTATCTTCATATTTAAAGTCAACAACTTGTTTATAATCTGAATCTTTACATTTAGATTTAATAATTTTGTTGGCATTACTTATACTCCCTCATTTTAAGCACACTTTAGCATCAGCATTAGCTTTTAACTTAAATGAGCTTCCATAAGGTAGGTTCACAAGTTGTCTTCAACTTGAATCTTTAAAAACCCCAATACCTGTTCCTACATCACCAAGAACAATCGTAGATTTCCCTTGGATCATAGAAGATGACGGATATATAGTTTTTCCAGAATTATATACTTTAACTTCAAAAGTTTTTACAGTCGTTTTACCGATTTTTATATATAATCTTGTATTTCATTCTTTTTGACCAGTAATTTTAATATCTCTTTTCCCATCAGTAAAATTATATAATCTTTTAGGGAAAACATTAATTTTATCACTATCAACAACAAAAGTCATCCCACCTGGCATATTTCATCTAAATGGTCTATTTTTTCTTTTATCAGTAACAGTTAATTTAATTACTTCAGTCTTATTTAAAGGTACGTTTCAACCAACATTATTAAATTTTAGTTGAATGTCGTAGTCTTTCATAAATTCTCTAATTTCTCTTGCTTCGATTTCTTCACGAGAAAGTACATCGTTTCTTGAGATTTTTTCTGTAACAATTTTATTAGAAATTTCTTTATCAGATTCTTCTGATGTGTCGTTACCCGGGTTATATCAACCTGGTTTACCGCCTTTATCTAAGAATCTTTGATAATCTTTTTTCACTTGTGCTCTCGTTTTTGGACCAAACCGCCCAGCACCAAGTTCTGATTTAGAACGAATAATTTTCTTAGCTAATTGATAAGAAATTAAATCTTTTTCTAAATCTTTATAATTACCATTTATAGCTCATTTATATTCTTTTAAGTCTTTAAAGATTTGTTGAACTTCTTTAATATCATTTGTCGGATAACCTACATAAACAGTTTTATAAAAAATCTTCATAGAATCTGTAGCTTTTTTATTTCCAGCTGAGTTGTTGTTATTCGATGGTTTTGTTGGACGATTTACTGTCTCAACTGTAATACTATTTAAAACTGATCAATTTGTTTCTAAAAACTTCATTGGATCGATAGTATTCTTTTGTAACTCATTGAAACATACTCAATCCTCAGTAATTTTATAATAAGAGTAAGGACACTTATTATAATTATAATAGTAAGGATGGAATGGTGTATCAAGGTCTAACTGAAAATGAAGATGGTTTCATGTAGAATTTCAAGTTGAACCTACTAAACCAATTTTATCACCTGCTCTTACTTTTTTTCATTTTTTTGTTAGAATTTTCGACATATGAGCATAGTTGGAAACGACTTTTTTCCCATCTATTTTATGCTCAATCGAAACTGCTAATCCTAAAGATCACATGTTTTTTGCATGGATAACTACTCAGTCAGCCATAGAATAAATAGGTGTTCCTTTTGCTGTTGCAATATCTGTTCAGATATGACCTCAGTTTCAAACATCCCAACCATATTTATAACTTGATCCCCATAGAACGGTATACAATCTAGTAAACTTATTATACCCTCAGTTTAACTTCGCGTATTTTTTATAGTCTTTTGTCTTTAAGATTGGTAAATCTTCTTTACAATTCGATCCTAGTTTAGAAAACTCTGTAAATCTGCACTCGAGTTTAGAGATTTCTTTTAAAGGATAAACTAATTTAGTTCACTTTGCAGATGCTTCTTGAAATAAATGCATAGGAAGTATATTTGTGGCAATAAATACTCCTAAAACACCTATTTTTAGGCATCTTTTCATATTTTTTGAGATAATCATAATAACTTTATTTTTAAATAATGTTTTAAAAAACTAATTTTCTGTATAATTTTACAAATAATTATAGTTCTTAAGGTTTAAATAACCTAACTTTACATTTTTTAATTTGTGCGTGTAATTTATGATTACCATGTTATTATTTCATAGTTTCACGCACTTGTCAAAATTCATATATGTATTTTAATAAAATATGATGAAAAGTAAAAATTAAAGGCTTAATTATGTTGTTTTCAGGGATATTTATTCTATTTAATAAAATAAGAAATTATGAGTTTATTTGAGATTAATTTATTTTGATTAGAAATTAAAGCGAGCTTTTATGGCTTTATGTACGCATTAAGTTTCGTTATATGATACATGATATTAAATCGCAGAAAATTTTTATCAACAATCCAATTGGATGATTTAATGATGTATATATTTGCATGAGTTATCTTGTGAGGGCGCTTATGATACGTTATTTTTTATAACTTAGACTATTATTTATCAAATCTACTTGATATATTTAAAGTTTGGGAATGATGAATGAGTTTTCATGGTTGAGCATTATGAGTAATCTTAGGATTATACATTTTTTCAAAAAGAAATAATGTTAATTTCCTTAAATTATGAGATGAAATCTGTACAATAGTTCCAATTTGATTATTACTCGGAAGAATTTGAAATTATTTTAATAAGGAATTATTAGGGTTCAGTGGATATAATGGTCCTCTCGCTATAGAAAAAGCATGAGTGTACTACTTCCCTTCACCATTAGTTGAGGCATTTTTAGAATGATTCGTCTTGTTAATTATATTAAATATAGTTTACAGACATAAGAAATTTAATGGCCAAATATCTGCACTATTCCTTGCTGGTTACTGAATATTTAGATTATTAGTTGAAATATTTTTTCGTGAACCAGATAGTCACTTATGATTATTTTTCTGATTTATATCTATGTGAGAATTACTAAGCTTACCAATGATTGCCGCGTGAGTTTTACTATATTATTTCTGTAATAAAAAATAGTATGAAAATGAGTTTTTCAAATATTATGCTCTTAATGTGTTTTCCAATTACAATAATAGCATTGAATTTTCCAGAATTATATGTTTTTTGAATGAATAACGTTTTTTTAGAAAAATGATTATATCATGTTTACTTTTTTCAATTTTTTAGTTCGACCCTTATTCATGGATCAGTTTTACATTTATTAGCAAATAGTGTTTTTTTCTTTATTTTTTGAAATTTAGTAGAAAATATTATTTGAAAAAAGAAAATTATTTATTTTTACTTATTTAGTTCTGTATTTATCGGACTATGATTGTCTTATTTTTCAGGCTGAAATACTGTGTGAATGAGTTGATTTCTTATGGCATTATTAAGTTATTACACAATTTATTTATATAGTAAAAGAGATCCTGAGTATAAATGATGAATTACAGCAATAATTGTATCGATAATCATATGACTAGATCCTGGTATTAGTTTTTATGGGCATTTTTTCTGAGCAATCGTCGGTGTGATATTTTTCTTATTAAATCATAATTATCTTAAAAAACAATATATAGGTGTAGAGTATTAATTCAATAGACAATATTTTGTATTTTTAACTAAAAAGTTTTTTATCAGTAAATATATTTTTTTATTGTAAAATTCTTTTTTTTGTATAAAGTATAGCAGATTTAAAATATGTAGAAAAGACAAGAAATATGGCTTTTAAAAAAACACAATTAAAAACAAAAACGACTAATTATATTCTTCCTCAAATTCTTTGAGTTTTTTGAATTTTTATAATTTTAGGATTAGGTTTAATACTTATAAGGAATTTATCAGTATTACACTTTAGTTTTACAGAACAAACTACTTCTCAAGGCACATGAACTTGAGAAGTTATTAAAAAACCTGAGTTTTGAAATGATGAAACTCTAAAAAAAGATGAAAAACATAAAATAAATATTCTTGTCGCATGAAGATGAGGTTGAAGTCATGAAGCTCCAAACTTAACAGATTCCATTATGCTCTGAAGTATAAATACTGACATGAAAACAATCAGTCTTTTTTCGCTTCCAAGAGATTTATATGTTGAGTATCCTGATGGAAGTCAATGAAGAATTAACTGACTTTACGCTAAATACAGAAGAATGTATAATTCTGAAGAAAAATGAATGCAATACTTAGCGAATAAAGTTTCAGAAATAACTTGAGAAAAAATAGATCACTATGTAAATATTGATTTTAATGGATTTAAAAAAGTAATTGATACAATTGATGGTATTGAAATTACTTTAGAAAACGATTTCGTTGATCCACAATATCCAAACAATAATTGGTGATATGATAAATTAGAGTTTAAAAAATGAACTCATATAATGAATGGTGAAAATGCACTAAAATTTGCAAGAAGTAGACATTCAACTAGTGATTTTGATAGATCATTAAGACAACAGCAAGTAATTGATGCAATTAGAAATAAATTAGTTTCTAGTTACCTCATTACATCTCCAATAAAAATCAAGGAACTCTACGATGTATTTAGAAAATATGTCTATACAGATATTGAATTATGAGATATTTTTAAACTTGCTAGAATTGGATCAAAGAAAAATGAATATAAAATGTTATCTGCGAACTTAAATGATTCTTGTTTTTACGGAAGTGATAATTGTATAAAAGGTGGGTTCTTATATATTCCACAAAGAGACTTATTTGAATGACAAGCAGTTTTACTTATTGAATGAACTCATAAGTATAAATTGAACAATTATGATAATCTCCATGTTTATACGGATTTGATTTTCAATAAACCACTTCTATATAAAGAAAATTATGTTGTAAATGTTTTCAATTCAACAAGAGTAAATCATCTTGCTTGAAAACTTAGTAATGATATAAAAAGATATTGATTCAATATTCCAGAAAGAAATTCAATCGGTAATACCAAAGGAATTAAATACTCTCAATCTATCGTTTATTACAACAATATAGAAGAAAATTCAACTACAATTCAAGTTCTTAAACAATTTATAAAAGCTGATTTTGTAAAAACAGATATTCCAAAATATTCAAAAGATGCAAATGCTAAGATTGAAATAGTTATCTGAGAAGATTACTTAAACAAGAATAAGCTTATTAATTTCTAATCTGAATATGATGTTCGAAAAAAAGAAAATTACATCTAGAAAATTCAAAACAAAATATACAAAAAAAAGAAAGTATACTAAAAAGAAAAAAACTCAATGGATTTGAAAATTCTTACTTATTTCGATAATTTGATTTATCGTATTTGGATGAGTTGGTGCTTTTATTATGTATAATAAATATATAAAAGACCTTCCTTCAGTTTCTCAATTAGAAAATCTTGAAATTGCAGAAGCTTCAACGATTTACGATAGAAATGGAAAAGAATTATATAAAATCTTCAAAGAAAAAAGAACCTATGTTTGATATGATCAAATCAATAAAAACATGGTAAATGCACTTGTTGCATGAGAAGATAAACGTTTCTGGGAAAATCCAGGTATTGATGTAATCTGACTTGTGAGAGCTTGATTATATTATATTAGCGGAAAAACTGGTTCTCCAGGAGGTACTTCTACTCTTACTCAACAATTAGTAAGAAATACTATTATCGCGAATGAAAGAACTATTGAGAGAAAAATTAAGGAAATGTATTTAGCGGTACAAATTTCTAAGAAACTTTCAAAAGAAAAAGTTATTGAATTATATCTTAATAAAATAGAATTCTGAAGTAACGCATTTGGTATTGAACAAGCTGCAAAAACATTCTTTGGAAAATCAGCAATAGATCTAAATATATTAGAATCTTCAATGCTCGCTTCTCTACCTAAAACACCAACAGGATTATCTCCATACAATTACCCAGACAGACTAGTATGATATCCATACATTTATCCAGAAGGAGATGAAGATAGTCAAATTCAAGTTTTATCAAAAAAATCTAAAGATAATAACATTGAAATGGTTAATCACCTAACTAAAGTTATCGATAATTTTAGTGGAAAAGATCTTAATGGAAAATTATTAATTTGTTGAGTGAATCCTGATCAATTTAAAATCAATATAAATGTTGATAAAGACGGTTGTTCAGTAAGAGATTATTCAGAATTACTCCATATACTAAATGGTATTCAATTAAATATTGATGGAAATATGATTGAATATTCTACATGAAGAAAAGATTTTATTCTTGGAAGAATGTTAGAAGATAAATATATTACATTTGATGAATATAAAGAAGCTATTCTTAATAGTATTTGATTTGAATTTAAAGAACCAAAGCAAGCTATTAAAGCTCCACATTTCGTATTTTATGTAAAAGAATATTTAGAAAAAGAATACGGAAAAGAAGTTGTAGCAAAATGATGATTACAAATCTATACAACTCTTGATTTAGATTTACAAGAAAAAGCTGAAGAAATTGTAAAAAAACAAGCTGATTCAAACAAAATTAAATATTCAGCAAATAATGCTTCCCTTATATCTATTGATAACAAGACATGATGAATTGTTGCCATGGTTGGGTGAAGAGATTATTTTGATATTGAAAATAAATGAAATGTGAATGTAACAACTTCTAAATTACAACCTGGTTCAATCTTTAAACCATTTGTATATTCTATCGCTACATTTAAAGAAGCAATTTGATCAAAAACTCCTGTTTATGATGTGAAAACAAAATTTCCAAATTATGAACCTTCAAACTTCGATTGAAAATTTAAATGAAAAATGGATCTCTCATCTGCATTAAACTACTCTAGAAATATTCCAGCAATCAAAATGGTTTATTTAGCTGGTGGAGAAAACTCTGTAGTAAAATTTATGAAAGCATTGTGAGTTGAATCATTAAAAGAAAATGCTGGATACTGAGCTTCAATAGGGCTAGGAACTGGTGAAATGACACCTTTAGAACTAGCTAAAGCATATAGTGTTTATGCAAATCTTGGTAAGAAAAAAGAAATCTCTCCAATACTAAAAATACTTGATTCTAAATGAATTACTGTATTTGAGAAAAAAGAATCTGAATGAGAAAGTGTTATGTCAGACTGACAAGCATTTTTGTTAAACCACATATTAAGTGATACATCTACTCGTCCAGAATTCTGGAACAGATATTTATCATTAAAATGAAGAAAAGTTGCTGCAAAAACAGGAACTTCAACTAAGCAGTATATAAGAGGTGGTAAAAAAGTTATTTATCCTGCAAATCTTTGGACTGCTGGTTATACTCCTCAATATACTACCGTTGCATGGTCATGAAATACTGATTGAAAAGAATTAAATTTCAAATGAAACTGATTAGAATGAGCTGGTCCGATTTGGAGAGATTATATGGAATTTGCACATAAATGACTTCCTGCTGAATCGTGGAAAAGACCATCAAGTGTAAAATCAGTAAATATTTCAAATGTATCTTGAAAACTAGCAAATCCAGAAAATCCATCGAACGAATTTATTATAGAATCACTATTTATAAATTCCCCAACAGAATATGATAATAGTTTCTGAACTATAGAAATTGATGCGTTATGTAACGGACTTGTTACTGATAAGACACCTGACGCAGCTAAAAAAACAGTAACTCTATTACAATTTTCATCACTTCGTCCAGAATATAAATCTTGGGAAGATCCAGTTCAAGAATGGTCTCGTTCAGATAAAGCAAAAGAACTCTATTGAAATACATCTAACTTAGTCACAAAAGTAAGAAATGAAGAATGTTCACGTTCAGGAATACCTTCTAATATTGTTTTTAACTCAAATATTACAGAATGACATAATTTTATAGTATGAGATAATAATATTGAACTCGGCTATAGAAGTAATAACCCTGTTATAAAACTTCAATTCCTCTTTGGTTGAAAACTGATTGATGAAGTAAAATTAGACAACAAAAAAGAATGAATTTATGCTTGAAAATTTAATATTCCAACTGAATATATTAGCTCAAGTCAAAAACTAACGATTAGAGTTATAGATAGTCTCTATAATTCTTCTGACAAAACACAAAATGTTAAGATTAATAAAAAGGATGATGTTTGACCTGAAATAGTTGTAACTAATCCTTCAGATTTAAACATAAAAGTCTACAAAGATGAATTTTTTAATTTAAGATTCAGAATTAATGATATCTCTGCAATAAAAACAACTAATATATACATCGACGATAAATTAGATGATTTCTGAATTGCAAAAAGGGTGGTTGTACACCCTATACATTGAAAAGATCTTGAACTTTGATTCCATACTGTAAAGATAGAATCAACTGATGAATACTCTAATACGTGAATTGAAAAAGTCACTGTTGAAGTCATCTCAAGATAAGTATTTTATTTCGTTATCTGTATATCCGTATTATGAAAAATACAAAGATAATTGCTACTATTTGACCTGCTACTAATAATGAAGAAAAAGTTATTGAACTATATAACGCAGGTATAAACGTTATTAGATTTAACTTTTCTCACGCTAATTATGAAGAAGCTGGTAGAAATATTGAATTAATTAAAAGATTAAATAAAGAAGGTAAAACAAATCTTTCTTTATTACTAGATACTAAAGGACCAGAAATTAGAACTGGTGACTTAGTGGAAAAAAATACTTATGAAGCTGGTGAAGTTTTTAAAGTTTATGTTGATCCTTCTAAAGAATTAACTGAAAAAGCTTTATTCTGTGATTACCCATACTTAATTGAAGATATTGAAGTTGGAGGTTCTATTAATATAGATTCTGGTTTAATGAACGTTGAAGTATTAGAAAAATTAGAAGACTGTGTTCTAGTAAAAGCATTAAATGCTGCTGTTATTGGAAATAGAAGACATATAAACTTACCTGGAGTTAGATTAAAATTACCTGGTATTACTGAAAAAGATGTATGAGATATCGAATTTGCAATTAAAAATGACTTTGCATTTATTGCTGCTTCTTTCATTAGATCAGCTGCAAACGTACAAGAAATTAGAGACCTTTTTGCAAAACATAATTGTGATACAATTAAAATCATTTCAAAAATTGAAAACGAAGAAGGTATTGAAAATATCGATGAAGTTATTGGAGCTTCAGATGGTGTAATGGTAGCAAGAGGTGATCTTGGTATCGAAGTACCTATTCAAAAACTTGCAATTTACCAAAAAGAAATTGTAGAAAAATGTAACAAAAAAGGTAAAATCGTAATTACTGCGACTCACCTTCTTGAAACAATGATCGATAACCCTTTCCCTACAAGAGCTGAATCATCTGATGTATTTAACGCTGTATTACAAAAATGTGATTCATTAATGTTATCAGGTGAAACTGCAATCGGTAAATTCCCAATTGAAGCAGTTAAAATGATGACTTCATTAATTAATGAAGCTGAAACTGTTGTAGATTATGATTTTGCAGATTTTGAATATAAAAATTCAAATGAAAAAGTTATAGAAAAAAAAGAATTACTAAAAGGTGCTATTATGGCAGCAGATAGACTAAATGCAAAAGCTATGATCATCATGACTAGATCAGGTAGATTAGCTAAATTAGCTTCTAACTTCAGACCAAATGTTCCAGTTTTTGCTTTTGCTCCAACTGAACAAGTAGTAAGAAATATTAACTTAAACTACGGTATTTACCCTGCTGTACTAAGTACTTGGGAAGATTATAACTGTACTAAAAATCTTGATGATGCAATTGAATTATTACTAGCTAATGGTTCAGTTACTAAAGAAGATAAAATAGTTGTTATCAATAATATCAGAAGAGGAAACCAAGAAATTTCTTCAACTGAAATTATTAACTTAAAAGAATACTAAAAATAAAAAAACAAACGCTTACGCGTTTGTTTTTTTATTAACTAAATTCTCAGTAGACTTTAATATCTTTATTTGAGATTTTAAAATTTTCTGGAAGTCATGGAATTGTTATATCATCAATATCGATATCAACGATTTTTCAAGTAGTAGTATCAATTAAATGCACATGTTCTCAAATATTTCTTTCAAAATGTGTTTTATTTCAAATTCATTTAATTTTTACTAGTTCACCCTTTTTAGATAGTTCTTCTACATTTCTATATACAGATGATTTCCCTACTTCAGGAAATTCTTCTTTAAGTGCAGTA
Organism: uncultured Candidatus Altimarinota bacterium; assembly: GCA_913055215.1. Classification (GTDB taxonomy): domain Bacteria; phylum Patescibacteriota; class Gracilibacteria; order BD1-5; family UBA6164; genus CAJXJP01. Next base: position 14,027 of record CAJXJP010000014.1, read on the forward strand.
AAAATTTCATCTACAGTTAGGTGTTTATGATCACAAACTTCAACAATTCTGTCGAGGTAATAATGTTTTTTCATAGCATGAAATTAGTAATATTTCCTATATTGTACAGATATTTGAAATAATGCAAGATTTAAAATGAGAATTATTCTTATTTCTTTTGACATTGTAAAAAAAATTAATAAACTCTCTTTGTGAGAATAATTCTCATATCTAAATTCTTTAAGTAAATATTTAATTTATTTAAAAATTTAGTATAATATAATTACTATTTTTTAATAACACGAAAATGGAAGAATTTAACCTACCACAACAAATTAAAATTGATACAGAAGCTCCTGCTTGGGAATTACCATATTATGACCCAGAAACTGATACAGATTCAAAAATGTCTTCAGAAGATATGGCTGGAAAATGGCATGTAGTATTTTTCTACCCTGCTGATTTCACATTTGTTTGTCCAACTGAGTTAAAAGATATGGCTGAAGCTAAAGAAAAATTCGACTCTATGGGAGTTGAAATCCTTGCTGCTTCAACTGATACAGTTTTTTCACATAGAGCTTGGGTAAGATCAGAAAAACTTATGGAAAACTTCAAATATAAAATGTTAGCAGACCACGGTTTAATTTTATCTGACCTATATAATATCTTAGATGACGAATCAGGTATTGCCGGAAGAGGAACATTTGTTATTGATCCAGATGGTGTATGTAGAGGTATAGAAGTAACTTCTGGTCCATTAGGAAGAAATTCTGATGAACTAGTAAGAAAAATTGAAGCTTTACAATTCATGAGAGAAAATCCAGGAACTGCTTGTCCTGCAAAATGGGCTATCGGAGCAAAAACTCTTACACCAAACATTAAAATTGCTGGTGAAGTTTATGAGGCATTAAACGACTAATTATTAAAAAACAAACTGACTATATGTCAGTTTGTTTTTTTTTCATTTTATTTAAAATTGATTATAGTTCAGTAGTTAATACTAATTTATAAGAAATGAATTGAAACAATAAGGCATTTACACTTGTAGAGTTAATTGTTGTTATTACTATCCTCGCAGTATTAGGAACTATTGCTTTTGTGAGCTTTAACTGATATTTGAGTGATGCAAAACAAACAACAAACAAAACAAATGTAAGGCTCATAGAGAAAAATTTACAAATATTTTATACAAAACATACATTGTATCCAAATCCAGAAAATAGTATTAATATTACTAGTTCTGGTACAACAGTAGCTCAACAGTGAGAAATGTGAAATAGAGTTCTTTCTCAAATTTGAGTATGACCAAATACAATCGATTTATATACTGAAGAACCTTTTATTTATTCAGTTAGTAAAAAGACTAATAAGTATGGTTTAATGGCGTATAACCTCCCCCATCTTTCAAATCTGATCAGATGAGCTTATGCAAATACTCTTATTCCTTCTTATTACTGAAACTGATCTCCAATCATAGTTGATGCAAACAAAACCACTGTAAAATCAGATGTAGATATTTTAAGTGTAAATCAAGAATTTAGTGTATATTTTGATAATGAAGATTACTGAAATAATTCAGAAAAATTATTAAAATATTATTACCATCCAAATGCAATTTCAATAGTAAACTTTAATGATTCATTTTTTAAGGATATTCTATGAAATAAAACTTATGTTAATTGACAACCAAGTATAACTAAATGAAAAGTTGGTAACGGAATGTTAGTAAATGGTGATGGTTGATGACTCAAAGTATTAACTGATAAATTTACTTTATGAGAGAAGTTAACAATCTCAGCATGGATTAATCAAAATGAAATAATAACAACTGAATGATCATATAGTTGTGGCTCAAATTCAATAATTGTGAGACATATAGCTTGATGAGCATATATGGTATCTGATTATAGATGAAATATATGCGGTTATAGATATAAATTTACCCCTGCATGATATCATGATTCTTGATATACTAACAGTATTAATACTTGGACACATGTAGCACAAGTATGGGATTGAGTGAATTTAAAGTTTTATATAAACTGAGTTCAACAAGGAAATGCAATTCCAACAGTTTTATGAACTGAAGAAGATCCTAATGATGTATGAGGTTGATACTTTATATGAGTTGAAAGCTTTAAAGAAAATTCACTAAAACGTTATTTTAATTGAATAATCGATGAAGTATCAATTTATAATACTGATTTATCAGCTAATGAAATTAAAGAAATTTACGAAATTTCTCAATAAAAAAAAGATGACTAAGTCATCTTTTTTTTTATTTTGATAGTAATAGAAATGCTTTATGTAGTTCTAATAAGAAATCAGAATCATCAGTACCAGTTAATTTTCAAGACTTCATTTTTTTATCAATTTTAATCAAATGAAGATAAAATTCTGTAAATTCTTGTTCTGAAACCTTGTTACGTTTTGTTACAAGAAATCATCTATTTCATAATTTCAGTTGATTCGTAATTTCTTGCGTAGAAAGTCAATTTTTCTTTCATTGGAATATATAAAAGTTTGTTCTTAAGTTTGCAAGTAAATTATTATAAAAAGCATAGACATTTGTATCGTTCAGTATAATTTTCATTTTACTTAACGCTCAAGTAATATTTTTTTGTAATAAATCATCAATGAATAAAAAAATACTTTCCTCTAATTCAGGCATAATAGATTCCTTTATGATATTTACTGTGATTGAGTTGCAAGTAATTAATAATTTATCAATTTCAGAAATAACTTTTAAAATATCTCATCATTTATATTTTACTAATAACGAAGCAGCTTGATTATCTATCTTTCAATTATATTTATTTAATATAATATTTTCTATATCACTTTCAGATTGAGTATTAAATTCTTTTAATTCTGCTAATTTATTAATTTCTTTGTAAGATTTTGATCTTTTATCAGGTTTTAAAGAGTTTAAAACTACAATATTTTCATCAGGTATATTTCATGCATTTTTTATAATAAATTCCAAAAGATCAGTATTTTTTGCATCTTTTGTATCCAAATCTATATCTATGATAATAAATTTTTTCTCAGAAAAAAAGCTCGTTGCAGTAAGACTCTCTATAAGGAAATTTTTATTATGATCCAATAAGTTTTTAATATGCAAAAAATTAAAATCTCAATTTTTCTCAATAAATTTACTTTTCCATGCTTTTAAATGATTTTGTATCAAAAAATGTGAGTTTCATGTAAAGTGATATAGCATACTATTTTATATTAAATAATTTCTTTAATTCTTTAGATTCAGAATTTTTTATTAACTCAACAACTTTAATTATTGATTCTAATGATCTTTTTAAATTCAGTAAATCTCTTGGATTTGCTCTATTTAATGCTATTCTATTAAGTATTGCATCAATATCTGAGACGTAAGTTAATTCATCTCTTACTTTATCTAAAAGTATCTTATTTTTAGCGAATTCGCTGATATATTTTTGTCTTATCTCAATATCAGTCAAATCTTGCAGCGGTCTAAGGATTTGTTGTCTTAAATACCTATTCCCTGCTCATGTCTTAGTTTTATTTAACACTCAAAACAAAGTTCATTGAACTGCTGACTTTGTAGAAAAGTTATATATTAGATCTAAATTATGAATTGTAGATTCATCTAAATTCATAAAAGTATCAAAACTTAAGTAACTGATTTTTGAAAACAATTCACCGGAATTATTTTGATTAGATTGGAAATATTGAATCAGTAATGATGCTGCATTTTGTGCAATTGGAAAATTAGTGATTCAAAATCAATCCAAGTTAGTAACTCAAAAATGATTTTTCAAATATACAGATGCTTTATTATTTACTTCGAAATAATAAATATTTAAAGCATATTTCATTTCTAATACTTCTTTTAATTCATTATTTCAAAATAATTTTTTTTCTAAAACTATTTCTTTTGGAGAGATCTTATAAAGAAATTCTTTTAATCAATCAAATGTAATAAATTCACTACAATACCACTTATTACTACTTACATCTAAAAATGATGCTCAAAATATTCCATTATCTTCAGTAATTGCAACCATTATATTTGAAGGGTTTTCTGATGTTGATTGAAACTCTTCTCACTCTAGTTCAAGTGTAGAAGGCGTTACAACTCTTACTATTTCCCTCTTTACAATTCACTTTAATTTTGGGTCAGAAACTTGTTCAGCAATTGCAACTTTATATCAAGCATTTACTAAAATTGGTAAATATTTAGCTTTTGCATGAAAAGGAATTCCTGCCATTGCAAGAGGTTCTTTTGCATTTTTATTACGAGAAGTAATAGAAATTCATAACACTTTATGTGCAATATGAGCATCTTCTGCAAACATTTCATAAAAATCTCATAACCTAAAAAAGAGAATAGCATCTTGTGCTTGCTCTTTTAAGTCAAAATACTGTTGCATTCAAGGAGTATGAGTCATAATATTTAGTTTAAAATAAATGTTTTCTTCTAGCATTTCTGCTAAATTTAGGTTTTTCTTCTACATATCTCGATATATTTAAAAGAAGACCAAGTGCAATAAATAATGATAGGAGTGAACTTCAACCATAACTAATAAATGGTAAAGTAATCCCTGTTAGTGGAATAATATTTAAATTTACTCAAATATTAATAAAAGCTTGTAATAAAATCCAAGTAGAGATTCATACTGCTACATATTTTCAAAAAGGGTCAACGACTCTTGAAGCAATATAAAAACCTCTATATCAAATATGTAGATAAAATAACAGAAGTGTTAATCATCATAAAAAACCTAATTCTTCTAGTATTACTGAAAATATGAAATCTCATTGGACTTCTGGTAAATATCAATATTTTTGGATTGATTGCCCAAAGCCTAATCCTGTAAATCAACCACTCCCAATAGCAATTAATGCTTGTTCTGTTTGCCAGTTAATTGTTCTATTTTTAATAGCTTCTTGATTGTCTGCCAAGAAGTTATCAATTCTTTGTGTGATGTATCCGAGTGAATTTTGATTTTTACCAGTTTCTTTATCGTAATCTCAAATTGAATAGACAGAAAATGCAATTACCATTCAAATACAAAGCGTAACTAGTAAATGCTTAAAGTTTGCTCAAGCATAGAAAAACATAATCGCTGCCAAAGGCACTGTTACAAGAATTGTTCAAAAATCGGGTTGCAGTGCAACTAAAACAAAAACCGATCAGAGTATCATTAAAAATGGCAGAAATCACGAATGAAATGTGTGTAAATTTCATTTAAATTTCTTAAAAAATGCTGCCAAGTAGATAATTAAACCTAATTTCGCAAATTCTGTTGGTTGTATATTAAAAGGAACTAATGGTAGCTCAATCCATCATTTTGCTCATTTATATTCAGATCAGACAAAGAATACCATCACTAATAAGAATAGACAGAATCCAAAAATATATTTTGAATATTTTTCAAAAAGAGAATAGTGAATTTTAACAACGACTCATAAAACAAAAAGTGAGATCACTACATGAGCAATATTTCTCAGAACGTAAAAGTGATTATATGTTCCATCAGATCAGTGTAGGATTGCTGTAATTTCAGATGAAGAGAAAACCGAAACAGAAGAAATCATTATCATTCAAAATACAATCATTGGAATAATTGTAAAGAATAATTTATAATCAACGTTTTTTTTCATTGATTTTTAATTAGTTAAATAAGTTACTAAAGTATGCATGAACTTTTGGATCAAAATTGAATATAAAAGTCAGCAATATTTCTACAAGTATGATAATAAAAATTGGAGTAAAATCTAATGGTCAAATTGTAGTTGGAATATGTTTTTTAATAAAATCATAGATTGGATCGATAATTCATGCGATGATTTGAGGACGAAATCTTAGACCAAAAATCATTAACCATGAAATTACCACATCGATAAGAACAATCCAAAAAATGAGTTTCAAAAAAATTGCAATTCCTAATAAGATATACATAAAATATTATTTAGATTCTAAATCATCATAGCTGTTTTTTGCAGCATGTTCTTGAGCTTTTTTCTTACTTGATCCAGTTCCCGTTCAAATTTGTTTTTCGTTTAAATAAATTCAAACTTCAAAAATCTTATCGTGATCTGGTCCAGTTTCAGAAATAATTTTATAAGTTGGTGTGATTTCAAATTTAGCTTGAGCTAATTCTTGAATGAGCGTTTTATAATCTTTAGTAAGATTATTTTCTAATATTTCTCAAAGAGTTGGATATATATATTTATTCACAAATTCAGTTGCAGCGTTTAATCCTAAATCAAGATAAACAGCTCCAAGTAATGCTTCAACCACATTTGCTAATAAATAATCGTTTGATCTCCCTCACGAAAGTTCTTCTCATTTTCATAACACTAAATAATCTGGTAATCCAGTAGATTTAGCAATTTTTGATAAGTTTGAACCACGAACAAGCGCACTTCTGATATCAGTTAACTCCCCTTCAGGTTTTTTTGGAAACTCTCTGAATAAGTTATCAGTAACAACTAACTCTAAGACAGCATCTCATAAGAACTCTAAACGTTCATTATGTTCTGGCGCATAATCAGGTCTTTCATTAACAATAGACCTATGAATAAAAGCCAAAATATAATGTGCGATATTTTTATGATTTATTTCCAATTTTTCTAATAAATGAGAAACTTTTTTTATTAAAATCTCATTTTCAATAGCTTTTTTTGTAATAACCAAAATAATTCAATTAAACAGTAAAATTTTGCAGTATAAAAATACTATTTTTCCTACAAAAGTAAAGGAAAAATAGTATTTTTATTTCACAAAAAAAACTCCAAATAATTGGAGTTTTTATGCTATTTTATTAAAGAATGAAAAATCATTTTTACATTCAGATGTTTCGATAATTGTTTTTACTTCGTCAATATTCTCTAATGCTGTATTTAGTACACCATTTACGATTTTCTTTGCTGAGTCATCACCATAAACTTTCGCTGTTTCAACAGCTTCGTTAATAGAGACTTTTCCTGGGATTTCTTCTTTTATAAAGAACATTTCTGCAAATCCAATAAAAATTGGTAACACGTAAACAATATTCATAGTTTTTGCATCAAACTTTGGGGAATATTTTTGTAAAATTTCAATAAAAATTGGTTCTTTTTCTACAATTATTTGCATCATTTCTTCAAGATACGGAGTATCAATATCAAAATTAAATTTTCCTTCATAAAAAGATTCATTAAATAATGCATCATTATAATCAGAATAACTTAGTGCATACAACTTTTGAAAAAGAAATTTTCTTGTTCTTTTACGATTAAATTTCATTTCATAATAGTAAGTGTATATAGTGCGAACACAAAAAATAACATAGAAGTTCATCTATGTTATTTTTTTGAAAGATACTAAACTCTAGTAGTTTTAGCAGTTTTTGTTTTTAAAACTTGTCTTCCGTTATAAGTACCGTCTTCAGCAATGAAGTGAGCTAAACCGTTACCTTCTTTGTTTAACATTACTCTATTAGCTAATTTTTTAGCAGTTAATTTAATCCAGTTTGTTGTTCTAGTTCTAGATCTTGATTTAGAGTGTTTCTTTTTTGGACCAAAAGCCATATTTCTATAGTTAATTAATAAAGAGCGAAATTTACGAGAGGATTGTATAAAATTTTTTACAAAATGCAAATTTTATTTGAAAAAAAAATATATAACCATAAAATAACAATTGAAATACCGACTAATTACCAAAACGATGCAAAAAATACTAATAGTTGAGGATGATAAATGAATATCTCAATCACTTAAATTATACTTAGAAAATTCAGATTTTGAAGTTTTTTTACATTATACTTGATGAGATGCAATTGAAGAGGTTAATAAAGTAGAACCTGATCTACTTATTCTCGATATTAATCTCCCTGGAAAAGATGGAATTACAATAGCAAAAGAGATTCGTGTTGACTCAGATTTACCAATTGTTATGTTAACTGCAAGATCAAGTGAACTTGATAGAATTACATGACTAGAAATATGAGCTGATGATTATATTGCAAAACCTTTTTCACCAAGAGAACTTTTAGCAAGAATAAATACTATTCTTAGAAGATCTAAAAATGAGCAAAAGGATGACTGAATACTTACGTTTAATAATATTAAAATAGACGTTTCTAAAAAAATTGCATACTTAGATAATAAAGAAATATCTCTCACAAGTAATGAATTTGATATTCTGAAAAAAATTATTGAAGAAGATGGAAAAATCGTAAAAAGAGAAACTCTCATGACCGAAGTAATTTGATATGATCAATATATTTATGATAGAACGATCGATACGCATATTAAAAACTTAAGGAAAAAAGTAGAAGATAAAGATATTATACTGACAGTGAGATGAGAATGATATCGTCTCAATAAATAATTTATTTAATAAAAATTAAAACGTGTCATTATCAAGAAAATTCATAATTGCACTGATGTTAAGTATCTTTTTTATTGCATCGGTAAATATTTGATCTATTTATATTTTTTATAACAGTTATATTAAAATATATTTAGAGGAAAAAATACAATCAAGAGATGTTATTACTTTAGAATATATAAATGAAGTAATTAGAAGGCAAACAGTAGATGAAATTGATAGTATTTTTAGTGATACTGAAGTTTTATTTTACGAATTGCTTGAAGAATGAAACTGAGAAATTAAGCTTGATAATCAAAAAAACATAGATATCGTAATTAATTACCTTAATGATATTCAAATAGGAAGAGAATATATTGAAAATTTTATTCCAACGGACAACTTAAAACAAATACTAATAGATCTAAAAGATAAAACTTCTCCAGAATACCGTTTTATTAATAGACTGACTGTTTCAATTATAATAACAAATATTCTAGCGATTGGGATTATATTAGTTCTGACTTTAGTTGTAACCAGAAGAACTCTACAACCAATTAAAGAAGCTACTTCTGATATAAAAAATTCAAATCCATGAAAAAATTATAAGAAAATTACATATTATAATAAAAAAGATGAAATCGGCTTACTTATTACTGCGATTAACGAATTACATAAAAAATTAAATTTGCAAGAATCGATTAGAACTCGTCTATTAGCTGATATATCTCATGAATTAAAAACACCAATCACATCTATTCAATGTTATTTAGAATGAATATCAGACTGAGTAATTAAACTGAATCAAAAAAATCTAAATGCCATTACAGATGAAATGAGAAGGTTAATTCTCATGGTAAATAAAATCATGGAATACGAAAAATTTGAAAGAAAAGAGCTAGAAATTAACAAAACAAATGAAGTTTTAGCTGAATTGATTATTAAAGTTGTTGAAACAAATAAGAAAAGATTAAAAGAAAATAAACAAAGAATCAAGGTAACTTGAGATACAAATGTTATAGAACCGGTAGATAAGGATTTATTTATCCAGCTTGTACATAATGTAATTTGAAATTTCTTGAAATATTCATGAAAGAAAACATTATTAAGAATCAATATAACCAAAACATATATAGATTTTTCAGATGATTGAGTTGGTATTAAATCAAGTGAATTACCATATCTTACAGAAAAATTTTATCAAGGAAATATTGAAAAAACTGGTGATGTAGATATGAGATGAATCTGAGTTTGATTAAGTATTACACGTAGAATAATTGAATCACACGGATGGAAGTTTGAAATAAAATCAGATACTTGAAAATGATTTAGTTTTAAAGTTTATACAAAGAAGAGTTAATCTCTTCTTTTTTTCTTCACAAAACATTCACATTGAAAACTTTTAATTAATAAATTATCCACTATACTACAAAAGAATTAGAGGATCAAAAATTAGGTTAAAGCCAAAAAAAACTTATATTTTAGAGATTCTCTAGTTTTTTACGTATAAAAATAAATTATGAAAAAATTACTAGTTCTGCTAGTATGATTTCTTTCAATTATCTCCCCTTTTAACTATTCCAATGCATTTTCAGAATGAGAAATTGCTATTGCACAAGATAAATGAATACAGGAACTCAGTACTGAAATTCATACACTCAAAGAATCAGAAAAAATTATCAAAGAAGAATCTAAAGAACTTCAAGATAAAGATAAACTTCTCACTTTTTTTAAAGATGATTTAACAAGAAGTGAATTAAGAAGAATTGAAAAAATTATAACTAGTTTTAAATTCCATAGAAGGTATTTGGAAAATGAATTTAATTCAAAAGCTAAAAACCTCGAAGATGTAACTGAAACAAAAGAAGATATTATAGAGCAAAGAAAAGCTCTCTATAAAGATCTTTCACCTTATATAAAACAAAGTGAAATAAATAATTACTTAATTTATGTAAAAAATGATGCTGAAAGTATTCAAAATAAGAATAATATTAGTGTTCAAATTATTACAAACAAAGAAATTTTAAGTAACAAATTGACACTAATTGAGAGTAAAATCAAGCAAAATAAAGAAACGCTTAACAAAGAACTAGAACTTGCTGTCATTAAAAAAATTGATGATAAAATCAATAGTTTAAAATCAAATGAAAAATTTGCGAATTTAGATAAAAAACTAAAAGCTAAAGTAATTGATAAAACAATTATCAAAGTTAAAATACGTATCTTAAATATTGAAAATAAATCTGAATTATCTGATCGTGAATTACAAAAACTCGATCTATATAAATTATTAAAAAGTAGTTTAGAAAAATATAAACTATGATTATTAGAACAAGCTGCAATAATTCAAAGTGAATCAATTATTACGAAATAAAAAAAGAAACATAATATGTTTCTTTTTTTATTTTATACAACGAATAGACATTGCATTATTTTTATTTAATCAGTATTTCATAATTCAAGATTCCTCTGTACTGATTGAGTATGCATTTCAATTATCTCACCAAATATAAGCCGATTTTCATCTTTTTTGAAAGATTTCTAAACTCGGTACATATACTCCTGATAATGGTAATTGTAGGTTATAAAAAATAGTCTTTTTTATTTCAGGGTAGCTAATATTTCTATGCCATCACAACTGAGAACATTGCCAGATAGATGCTCATTCTCTACAAGTTCATTTATTTAGATGTTTTTCAAGTTTTGCAAAATCTGAATTATTTGGAACTCTCCGTCATTGTCTACAAGCTGTTCTACGTGCATTGTATGGATAAAGTTTTCACCAAATATTATGAGTAGTATTATATTTATAATATTCTGAATCATTTTCACTAGATTCTTTATTACAATCGATGTTCAATTCTTCTTTTCCATCATAATCGTAACAATCTCAATTTATGTATTCTAACCCTTTTCATATAGTAGAATTACATCATGCCCAGACTTGATCTCAAATAATAATATCTTCTTTTTTACAGTTTTCATCAATTCCCTGCCAACCTTTTTTACTTTGTTTATCACATCTATATTCTCAAAAATATCTGTAACAATTTACTCCTCCGTTATTGTATACTATCCCGAGAGATTGACTTAATATATCAGTCGACCTATCAATACGATTACTGAAAATAAACGATGAGTTTGAATTATTGATTAAATTGAAATCTAATTCGTTAATTTTGAAATTATCATTTATAACAAATCATAAATCATCTCAATTTGTATAACTATATCAAGAAAAATCATCAAAGTATTCTGAAGATTGGTTTTGAGAGAGAGATTCATTTTCTAAAAATGCAAGCAATTGAAAATATTTCCTATTAGAAGAAATTGTTATATAATAATTTCTTTCTTCAAGTGGATCTATAAAATCAGTATTTATTTTTAATTTTTTTAAATAAGGTTTTGATATTATTCATTGATATCAAATAATAGTCTTATCATATGTGAGTGATGTAAAAGTACTCCCAACAGGAATTCTTCATTTTTTATATATTTTTTTAATATCTAGCGATAGAGAATTTAAGTCAGATATCCTTTGTTCATCACGAATTCAAGACATGTACGCTCAAAAAAGTATAACAACAATTATTGAAATTATACTGAGTACGATGAGTGTTATTATAAACTCAACTAACGAGAATCATGTTTTTCTGAATTGCATAAATTCGAAAAAATATATTAATATAATTTATAATAATGTTTTTAGCGTAAATACAAGAAAATTTCGTTGACGAATAGAATTAAATATAAATAAAAAAGCCCTTCTGGGCTTTTTTATTTATATTTTCCAATCAAAGTATTGTTCAAGATCGAGTCTTTCGTCATCATATTTGAATAATTTTCAATCTTTTTTTAACATAGCAAGAACTTCGTCTACGATTTTTGCTGAAACATTTTCTCAATATAAATGAGTTTTTTTAATCATTTTTTTATTCGCAATAGCACCTTTTACAATGTCGTAAATTAAATTAGAATTTACTGGAGGAGCGATAATATTTGTTCCATCAAGTATAGTTTCAGTTCTATCTGAACCAAATCTAACAGTAACACATGGAACTCCAACAATATTTGCTTCTTCTTGCATTGATCCACTATCTGTAACAACTGCTCAGGCTTGTGAAATCATATCAATAACTTCACTATGATGAGCTAATGCTGGCCCATAAGCAAAATTTTCTTTATATTTTTCTTTTAGTGATTCAATATCTTCTCTTAATCAATAATTATCTATTGCAAATTCTGAAGCATAAAGCCCTAAGAAACAAACATTTACACCATTTTCAATAAGTTTTTTGATAGCATAATATATTGCTAAGAATCTTTCTTTTTTTTCAGTATTTTCTCTTCTGTGAATTGTTATGAAAAGGAAATCTTTTCATTTCATATTTGGATAAATTTCAAATGCTTTAGATTCATGTACTTTCTTTTTAGAAATTTCAATTGCATCTGCAACAGTATTCCCAACAACTTTAATATGTTCTTTTGGAAATCCTTCATCTTTTAATGTTTTTTTATACAGATCTACTGGTGCAGCAAATAGTCCTGTAGACCCCTCAATTGCTCTTGTATCAAATTGTTCTGGGTATGGTTCAATAGAACCTCTTTCGTAAATTTTGAATTCTTGGAGTTGTTTATAGTATTCTTTCCAATCAAATTTTCCATTAGCATATTCTTTGAAAAGATTGTGATAAAAAGCTTGATTTGGTGTAAATGTTCTAATACCAGCTTCTACATGAACTACCGCAAATTTATTTAAAAATGCTGCCTTATCAGCAGTTGTAGCAGTTAAAGTATCACCATGTACATATGGAACTGGGATTTTTTTATAATCATCGTTTAATTCAATAAGAATTTCACCTAATCTTTCGATAATTAGTGAGTATTTTTTATGAATTCTTCAGAAAATATTTAAATTAATATCAACTTCCATTCCAAATTCATTTAATACACCTGTTGATAAATTATAATCATAATGTTGTCCAGTATGAACTAAAACAACAAGTTCTCATCTCTTTTTAAGTTCTTGATATAATGGTGCTTGTTTGATAATATCTGGTTTAGTAGCAATCATAATAATATGCGCGTATCTTTTCTCAGATGCTTGAATATCTTGCCAAAAATTATCTCTTATAAATACTTTTTTGTCTTCCATAAAATTTATTGTTTTATATAAAAATCGATAATACTATAATCAAGATTATTTTTTTTCAAAAAGAAACACAAAAAAAACCGCTTCGCGGTTTTTTTTATAATATTTATGCAGCATATGTGTCTAGTATATCTAGCATAAATGGCGGAGTATTTTTAATTTTAATTACCGTCGAATTTTCTCCAGAATCAATTGATTGGACATAACGAGTTTTTTGATTTTTTAATTCAGTTATCGCTCGAACATATCCAGTAATCGAATCAAAATCATTTTTAGAAATATTTTGATTATTGAAGAAATTTAACAAAACAACTGCATAATTAAATTCGTAATCCGGTATAAGTTGACAACTTACTTCAAAAGTAAATGTCTTTTTAGTACTCACTAAACTAACTGTATATGAAGTATTATCGATACGTAATTCTTCAAACTTTTTTGATTCAGATAGTGTGTAGAATTTTGCTTGATCGTTGTTACGTATTACAAAATTCACACATGAGTTAAAACTTTTAATCTCTATAGGATTTGAGTCAAACTTATTGTTAGTCCAGAAATATCTTTCGTTAGATGTTTGCAATTTAATCCCCTTTTTTACTACTTAATCATAAAATGCTGATATTTTATATATATTTTATAGATATTGTCAAAAAAATACTTAATATTTTAAAAT